>JAUYMZ010000382.1 GCA_030699355.1 Bacteroidota bacterium
ATTTTATTTTAATTTTAAAATTTGATTTTTTTTAACCCTCAACCCCCCCCCCCCCCCCGCAACGCCTCCCTCAAAACCTGTTGCAATAACTTTTCATTTTGTGCTTGACTTTGTTTAATGCTTGCTTCCAACTCATTGCAATACTGCATTAGCTCGTCTAATTTTTGAACGATGCGGTGTTGTTCTGCTAATGGAGGAAGTGGTATAATAAATTGTTCAAGATTATATTTAGGCAAACCTTCCCTTCCGGCACCAGTAGTTGAGGAAAAAATAAATCTTTGAAAAAATGGAGATAAAGTAATAGAATGATAGAAGTTGTTGTCTACCAAAAGTGGCCTAATAATACAAACATGTTGACTAACATTTCCTTCTTCAAAATCCTCTGGAACCAAAGAACTTCTACCCATTGACCCACCGGTAATATTAAGTAAAATATCGTTTGCATAAACTGTTGTACCATTCATTTGCTTATGCACTTCGAAAGATATGAATTTTATATCATCATATACCAACCCGTTGTCGTAAATGTTTTGAGAACGAAAAAACGGTTTCCCATCAGAAGTATAATTACTCCCTTTAGGAGTGCTACCAGAGCCTATTTTAGTGCAAATCTCCCCCAACCTACACCAAACCCAATTTTCAGGGACTTCAAAAAGAATTTCTTCGGGTTTGATGGGTGGTAGTTCTTTTTCCTTTTTGAGTTTCTTTTCAGCAATCAGTTTCTGTTTTTCTGCCTTTATCTTTTTTAGCAATTCGCTTGCTAGCTCGTCTTTTTCATTTTGCTCAACTAATTTGCCTTGCACCGCATCTTGCAATAATTGTTGTCGGAGCTTTTTTACGAGGGTGAGTTGGAGGGTAAGTTCGGTAAATAGCGACTCCTTTATTAACTCAAGTGATTTAAGTTTTGAGAAAATTCTTTTTTGCTCATCAATAGTAGGTAGGTTGATTTTGTAGTTGAAGAACTTTTCTTTTTGTAAACGAATTCTTTGAGTAGTACCATCACTACTTTGTTTACATATTTGGTCAAAAAATTCTGTTGAAGTGAGAAAGAGCAAAAACTCTTTATCAATTATTTTCTCATCTGGTTCTAAGCACCAAAAGTCGTTTGTTACAACAGCTCCATCTAATTCTGCTGGAACAATTCCAAATGCACCATTTCTAGCATCTATACCTGACAAAATAAAATCACCTTCTTTTACTGAAGACATTGCAGATTTTATTTCTTCGCCTCTAACTTTACTTCTTAAACATACACCTTTATGATAAAGCCTTATCGTAACAAGTTTATATTCTTTTTCAGGAATAATTTTTTCAGAAGTTCTTTTTCTTTTTAAAATATCTCCCAGTTGATAACTTTTCCAACTCATTTCACAGCTTTTTTTAATTGGTTCAACAAAACATTACTTTTCTCAAATGAGGCACTCAACATCTCCATCAATTCTACACTGTTGTATTCCTTTTCTTCTTCGGGTTTGGTGGGATTTTTAATATCTAAATCATAGCCTCTTTCAATAATGGTTTTGATGTTTACTTTCCAAGCTATATCGCTTTCAGTGCGCTTGTTCCACCATTGGGTAATGGGTTCAAATTCTTTGGCTTGAATGGGTCTTGTTTTGTTGTAAGCTTTATATCCTTCGGGCATGCGGTGTTCGTAATACCAAATGTCTTTGGTAGCGGGTGCTGAGCCTGCCGAAGTTGCTTTGTCAAAAAATAATAAGTTGGTAGCCACTGTGGCATAAGGCTGAAACACAGAATTAGGCAGTCGGATAATGGTGTGCAGGTTGCAATCTTCTAGAAGCTTTTGGCGCACGCGTTGCTTTACGCCATCGCCTGTTAAGCTGCCATCGGGCAATACGATGCCTGCTCGTCCGCCTTGTTTTAATAAATGAATCATTAAGATTAAAAACAAGTCGGCACTTTCTTTGGTGCGGTATGTTTGCGGGAAATTTGTTTCGTTGTTGTTGGCTACAATGCCTCCAAATGGCGGATTTGCCAATATTACATTTACCCTGTGCTTTTCAGTGAAGTTACTTAAAGGTTGGTCTAATGCATCACCAAATTTGATGTTGGGTATTTCTATGTCGTGTAAAATGAGATTGGTTGTTGCCAGCAAATACGGTAAAGGTTTGTACTCCCAACCAGCAATATTATCCTCAATGCTTTTGCGTTCTTTTACATTTTTGGCTTGTTTCTTTAAATGCTCAATGGCACAAGTCAAATAGCCACCTGTTCCGCAAGCCGGGTCCAATACTTTTTCACCCAATTGTGGATTTATGGTTTCGGTAATGAACTGCGTAATGGCACGTGGTGTATAAAACTCACCACTTTTGCCAGCACTTTGCAATTCCTTTAAAATGGTTTCATACAATTCGCCAAAAGCGTGGCGGTCTTTGGCAATGTTAAAATCAATTTCATTAAGCTTGTTCAACACCTTGCGAATGTTGATGCCACTTTTCATATAGTTGTTATTGCCTTCAAAAACCTCACGCACTATTACTGCGCGTTGGTTCCCTGTGCTCAAATCCAAATTGCGCAGGGCAGGAAACAATTGTCTGTCCACAAACTCCAACAATTCATCGCCAGTCATTCCTTCATCATCACCCGCCCAATTTCCTTTCTGTTTGATCCAATGAAATTTATCGGGAATGGGAGAAGTATATTTGTCGTCTAGTAATTCTAATTCTTTGTCTTTATCCGAAAATATTTTCAGAAAAAGCATCCAGCCCAATTGCTCAATGCGTTGCGCATCGCCATTTAAGCCAGTGTCTTGCCACATGATGTTTTGAATGCTTTTTATAATGCCTGATATGTTGCTCATTTGTTTTTTAATTAAGACGATTTCTATTTTATTGAAAACAATTTAATTACCTGCATATCAGTACTTTAATTGTTTTATTTTTAAATTTATTTTTCATTTGTTTTTTTTATGCCAATGAATAGGTTCTATTTTTATTTTGCCCTTTAGCGGTTAAAACATCATCATTTACCATTTTATATATGCATTTTCGCACGTCTTTAATATCAATATCGCCAATTTTAGAATGAATTGCAGTAACAGATAGGTTTGGATTAATTTTTAACACCTCCTCAATTAGAGCTTTTAAACGTGGCTGTTCAATAGTTTTTAAAGTAGGTTTGATATTAATTTTAGAACTAGTTATAAGTTTTGGATTGATTAAGTATTCAGTTGCTTTTTTTACTCCACGAGTAATTAGAATAGATAACCCCGTTAAACGACTAACATATGACCTTAGTCTATCTTCATCCGCCAATTGAAGTTCTTTGGTTAATTGAGTGGCAAGAACTTTTTTCTGACGGGTAACCACCCCTAATACAATAAACTCTTTTTGCGATAATTGATAGTTTTTTGCAATAAAATCGAGTAATAAAACAGCCTCCTCATCTAATATTTTTGAATATTGGGTTACTGAAGTGGAATTATAATCAGAAATAGGTATTGGAAACGCTTTTGCATCTCTACTAGTAATTTCGTAAATTAAGTTATAGCCAGTGCCTTCTCCTTCCATGAGTTTGAGGTCGTGAAGAATGCGAATAAGATGAGGATTTCGTCTATGAGTAAGGTGTAAAATATTATCTTTTGTTATACCTAATGGTAATCCACCAGGATTGGTTATTTCCAAACGGTCATTAAATAATTTAATAAAAATATCGCCAGAAATGGTATAGCTTTTATGTGCAATAGCATTAATTAATAACTCTCTTACCAATCTTTCATCGTAGTGGCGAATTTTATTTCTAAATAAACCTTGTGGAAATTCATCAAAATAGGTTAGTTCAACGCCTTGTTTTTCAATTTCAAGTAATAGTTGTTTTGGATTCAATGAATAATCTTGCCAATCTTCCTTACGTATTTTTCGTTCTTGCTCATCATATACAATGTATTGCACCGTAATTGGGTATACCAATTTACTTCTTTGAGATTTAGTGCCAAGCCATAATACACCAAGATTGGTTAATTTGGATTGTTCTATAAGGTTATAATGCTCTAAAATTTCAATATCAGAAAGCTCTTTAATATTGATTTTTACTCTATCTGAATTTCGAATTTCATTAGTGAACCATTCGATATTAGCAATTGGAATATCGTTAAGCAGCACATTTCTTATTTGAATCTCCCACTGAAAGGCATCTTTTTCACTGGCCAATCTTACAATATCTTCACTACGGGCAGCTTGGCATTGGTCGCCAATACGTATATAAATTTTCCCATCAGCTGTAGTAGCAATAGACTTCAAAGCAGGATATACGGTTAAGGTAAAAAAGTCAGCCTCATTTTCACTCGTTTCAATTTCGTTTAATTGTAAACCTACATTAAAGCAAAGAGAACGTAATCTTGTAATGGTATCATTAGCTATTTCAAAATTAATTTTTTGCCCTGTGGGAGGTAAACTTTCTTTATCTTCAATTCCTATAATAATTTTCCCACCTTGTGCATTTGCAAAGGCAACACATGTAATTGCTAAGTCTCTCAAGCCTTCGCTTTTTAACTTTGAATGCGTATCTAAAATTTTCTTTAAGCTTTTATATTCAATTGTACTATTCTCTATCATCACCCTATATTTTTATACAATTCAATTTCTAATTCTTTTACGGCTTGCAAATAGTTGGATTTACTGCCAAACTCATTTATAATTTCCAATGGTGAACCAAACGTATCAAACGGATTAATTCTTAATACTTCTATGCTTTCAATATTGGTAATGCCTTCATCAGCATATTTATCTAATAAGGCTTCTAATACTTTTTTGGCCTGTTCGCCATATTTGGTAAAGTAGTTTCGCTTCTTTACGTTGTTGGCTCTTTCTTTTCTTGTTAATGGGGCTTGATCAAATGCTACGTGACAAATCAAATCAAACAAATCCACCTCTTTATTTACAGCATCATATAAAGCTTCTACCATTACTCCTTGTTCTTGCAATTCGGCAATGATGGCTTCTTTACGGTCGGTGGAATTCCACTTATTTAAAAAGTCGTCGAGCGAAGCAAACTTTTCTTGGATGATTTCTTTGGTATGATCTTTTAAACTGATGGTGATGGGTTTTCCATGTTGGTCGAAATACATTTCACGGCTCACCAATACAGAGACGTCAACACCATTTACATATACTTTTTCTCTATTCCCTTTTTTCTCTCTTGCTACCCAATTTCCATCAAGTGGTAAGCCATCTGGATAGCGAATTGTAGCCTTTTCAAATACAATTTCCTCCCCTGTGGCTTCATCTAAAACAGTTACAGAGTTTTCTTCCTCTTCAATTACAACTAATGATAAATCTTCGTCTTGCGAAACTGGCTTTACACGAATTGGGTCGCCATCAAAATCTTTGTCGGCAAACAAATCGGTTGCGTTTCTAAAATCAAGAATGGTGAAATAGAGTTTTCCGTATTCTTCATTGATACGCGTACCTCTGCCAATAATTTGTTTGAACTTGGTCATTGAATTGATATTGGCATCCAATACAATTACTTTACAGGTTTGTGCATCCACACCTGTTGTCATTAATTCAGAGGTAGTGGCAATCACCGGATATTTTTCTTCGGGGTTAATGAAGTTATCTAATTCTCGTTTGCCTTCATCATTGTCGCCCGTAATTTGCATGACGTATTTATAATTCTCTGCCACCAAATCAGCATTGTGTTTGGCCAAAGCCGTTCGCATGCGTTCAGCGTGGTCAATGTCTACACAAAACACAATAGTTTTTGCAAAACGATCATAGCCTTTTAAGAATTCAGTGAGTTTTTTTTGCAACCAATTCGGTGCGCTCTTCAATTACTAAATTCCGGTCAAAGTCCTTGCGGTTATAAACCCTATCTTCAACCTCGTTCCCATCTTTATCCGTTTTACCTTGGTCAGGACGCCACCCTTCCGCATCTATATTCAAACCAATTCTCACCACGCGGTAGGGAGCAAGGAAACCATCGTCAATTCCTTGTTTTAGAGAATAGGTATAAACTGGATCGCCAAAATATTCTGTATTGCTTGTTTCTTTGGTTTCCTTTGGTGTGGCGGTTAAACCAATATGCGTGGCATTTTTGAAATAGGATAAAATTTCTCTCCAACTGCTGTCTTCCTTGGCACTTCCTCTGTGACACTCATCAATAACAATTAAGTCAAAGAAGTCGGGCGAAAAATCTTTGTAAGCATCTTCAATTCCTGGTTCATTATTGGTTAGGCCTTGATATAATGCCAAATATATTTCATAGCTCTTATCAATTTGTCGGTGCTTAACCACCGTCATTTTATCTTTAAAATGTTTAAAATCGCCCCTACGTGTTTGGTCAATTAAAGCGTTTCGGTCGGCTAAAAACAGAATGCGTTTTTTTGCACCACTTTTCCAAAGTCTATGAATGATTTGAAAAGCAGTATAAGTTTTTCCTGTACCTGTTGCCATCACCAAAATAATTCGGTTTTGTCCGTTGGCAATGGCTTCCACTGTTCTGTTTACTGCAATTTGTTGGTAGTATCTTGGTTTTCGGTTTGAACCATCAAAATAATAATCTTGCGAAGCAATCTTTTCCGCCGTTGGCGTTGAGATGCCTTTGTATTTTTTGTATTTCTCCCAAAGTTGGTCGGGACTAGGAAACTCATCTAAGCCAATTTCTGTTTCTATATTTCCCTGCCCGTCTGGCAGGCGGGCATCTGTGGCGGTGCGGTCGTGAAACAAAAAGCCATCCCCATTGCTACTAAAAACACAAGGAATATCAAGTATTTGGGCATAATCTAAAGCCTGTTGAATACCCGCTCTAACAGAATGTTTATTGTCTTTAGCCTCAATAATGGCAATGGGAATATTGGGTTTGTAATACAGAATATAGTCGGCACGTTTTTGATTTCCTCTTGCAGTGAGTTTACCCCTCACATATATTTTACCATCTGTAAAGGAAACTTCTTCCAATAGCTGCGTGAGTTTATTCCAACCCGATTTCTCAAGCGCAGGTGTAATAAACTTAGTGCAAATATCACGTTCAGAAAGTGTCTTTTTATCTATCATGCTAGTATTCAAATTCTTTATTCATTTCTATAAGCTCCATCAAATTTAGGTTCAGCCAAAATAATGATTAAGGTGCAAAATACAAAGCTTGTAGTTTTAAGAATGGATGAATTGTCTATTTCAGAAGTATGGTTTATAAGCCATAAAAAATCCGTTCCAGTTAACTGCAACGGATTAAAGAAAAATAACAATAAGGTTAGGAGGCCTGAACCCGATTAGCTGTTTATTGCTTCATCAACTTACCACTCAATCGCTCTAATTCTATTAGGCTTAATTTGGCCTCGTAGGCTGCTTGAAATTTACGTTGCATGCTCTGGATGTAGTTTACTTCGGCTATGCGCAAATCGTTTATGCTTAATAATCCGCTTGCCTGCTGCTCTTTGGCCAAATCATAATTTTGCTGAGCCAATTGCACATTTTGCTCTTCAAATTGCAATAAATCTACATTGGTTTTATAGTTTTCGTATGCTTGCGAAATGGCAACTTCCAATTTTAAAAGGGAGTCTTTGTAAAACAAATCTGCGGTACGTTGCGATATTTTAGCAATGCCTATTTTTCTATCTACATCAAATCCGTTAAACAAGTTTAGGTTCAGACCTAAACCATAATGTAAGCCGCGGTTATTAGAAGATTGTAAGAAGCCCGCTTCCGATTCTTGTTGGGTATAAGTATAGCCACTTCTAAATTGCAAACTTGGATACCTATCTCCTTTTAATTCTTTAAGCTGACTTTTGGCTATGTTCATACCCATCCTACTCATTTGAATGCCGCTATTTTGCTTAAGAGCATCTTCCTTAAAAGACTCAAAAGATACCAGCTCGCTGTTTATCCAAGTGTCTTCCAATTCAAATTCAAAAGTGGTTTGTAAACCCAACATTTGAATTAAATTTAATTTACTATTTTTATATACAGCCAAAGACCTTTTGGCGGCGGCTTTATCTGCATTGAGGTTTACCTGAACTGTTAATACCTCTGATTTTGAGCTTTTACCCGCTGAAACTTTCGCTTGAGCTACGCTTAATCTTTTCTCTCCAATAATCAAAACTTGATTGGAAATAGATAGCTGTTCTTTAGCCAATAATGCATCTAAATATGCCTTGGCCACTCTGCTCAAAGTGCTTTCAATTTGCTGCCTCAAACGCAATTTACCCATAGCTTCCAACTCGCTTAAACGTTGTTTGGTGGCAAACATTTTCATTCCGTTAAACAAGGTCCAGCTCATTTCTACCCCTGCGTTTAAGGAATTACTTTTGGCACCATCGCGGTTATTTTCGGCACCATTTAAAAACTTTTGCTTGGTATCTATTACTTGATTGTCTTGCGTAACAACCCCATTTATTACAGGCAACATACCTGCATTGCCAATCACATTATTCTTCTTTGTAATTTCAAATTCGTTGGTAGCAATTTGAATAGAAAAATTATGCGCTAAAGCCAATTCGTAGGCTTGTTGTAAACTCAATTTAGTTTGGGCCTGAACCCAAGCCGAAATGCCCAACAAAACCAAAATCAACATCTCTTTAATTTTCATCTTTCACGTCCTCCTTATGCAATTGTGTTCTGTCTTTATTGCCGCTAAATAGTTGATAAATTACCGGAATAACATATAAAGTTAAAAACCCAGAAAACAACAATCCACCAATAATAACCATACCCATAGAAACCCTGCTCTTTGCGCCTGCACCCAAAGCCAAGGCAATAGGCAAAGCGCCCAAAATGGTTGCTAAGCTCGTCATCATAATAGGGCGTAACCTCGATACTGCTGCTTCTTTTACAGCTTGCAATTTGGGTAAACCTTGTTCCCTTTTTTGATTGGCAAATTCTACAATTAAAATTCCGTTTTTGGTTACCAAGCCCAGTAAAACTATAATGCCTATCTGACTAAAAATATTGAGGGTTTGATTAAAATACCACAAACTAATTAAAGCGCCGGCCAAAGCTAAAGGCACCGTAAACATGATAATAATTGGGTCTCTAAAACTCTCAAATTGGGCCGCCAATACCAAATAAACCAAAATCAAAGCTAAGATAAAGGCAAAAGAAGTATTTGATGAACTTTCTGCAAAATCGCGCGAAGGACCCGCTAAATCGGTTGTAAAGGATTCGTCTAAAACTTCCTTTTTAATTTTCTCCATTTCGGCAATGCCATCGCCTATGGTTTTTCCTGGCGCCAAACCAGCCGAAACAGTAGCGGCTTTATACCTATTGTAATGGTACAATTGCGGCGGACTACTTTGTTCTTCTACTCGTAAAAAATTATCTAATTGAATAAGCTCTCCCCTATCATTGCGCACATACAAGGATTTTAAATCAACAGGGTCGTCGCGGTGTTGGCGTTCAACCTGACCAATAATTTGATATTGTTTGCCGCTTTTACTAAAATAACCATATCTAATTCCGCCATAAGCAAATTGCAAAGTTTGGGCAACATTTTGAATACTTACACCTAAATCTTTGGCTTTTTCCCTATCAAAATTTATGACCAATTCTGGTCTGTTAAATTTTAAATTCACATCTACCCCTTGAAACACTTTGCTGGCATTTGCTTTTTCAAGGAACTTAGGTAAATCACTTTGAATTTTGGTGAAATCTTGGTTTTGCAATATAAATTGAACAGGCAAACCAGAGCGAGAACCACCACTGCCACTGATGGTTTGGTCTTGAATTACAAAGGCCCTGGCACCAGTTAAGCTCATCAAATTTTGTTGAAGCTTTTGAGCAATTTGTTGCTGACTTCTATTTCTTTCATTGGGTTCAGTTAAAATAACCCGTACAAAGCCTGTATTCATGGCACCGCTGCCTGTAAAGCCCGGAGCTGTAACAACCAAAGTTAACCTCTTTTCTGGGATAGAATCATCTAATAAAGTAGAAACCTCATTCATGTATCTTTCCATAAAATCGTAAGAAGTACCCTCGGGGGCGGTTGCACTAATACGAACCCAACTTCTATCATCTAATGGAGATAACTCAGATGGTAAGCTTGTTCCAATAAGAAAGATAAGCACCATGCTTGTTCCAATAATAAACCACACCAACCATTTTTTCTGGAAAAAATATTCTAATGATTGAGAATAAGCCGCATTTAAGCGCACAAAATATGGCTCGGTAACATCGTAAAAACGCGTATGTTTATTGGCACCTTTGCGTTGCAAATACACATTTAAAACGGGAGTAAGCGAAAGCGAAACAAAAGCAGAAATCATAACCGCACCAGCAACTACCACACCAAATTCTCTGAATAAACTTCCTACAAAACCCTGAATAAAAATAATAGGTAAAAACACCACAGCCAAGGTGATGGAAGTTGCAATAACAGCAAAGAAAATCTCATTGGTACCAGCAATAGCAGCCAATCTTGGACTCATGCCTTCTTCCATTTTCTTAAAAATATTTTCGGTTACCACAATACCATCATCCACCACCAATCCTGTTGCTAGAACAATGGCCAATAGGGTTAAGATATTAATGGAATAACCAAATATATACATAATAAAAAATGCTCCAATAAGAGAAACAGGTATATCCACCAAAGGACGCAAGGCAATAAGCCAATCTCTAAAGAACAAAAAGATAATAAACACCACCAATAAAAAAGCAATCAACAAGGTTTCTCCCACCTCGGTAATTGATGTTCTTACAAAACGCGTGTTGTCGAGGGCGATATCCATTTTAATATCTGCCGGAATATCTTTTTTAAGCAGTTCATACCGCTTATAAAACTCGTCTGCAATTTCAATATAATTGGCGCCAGGCTGCGGCACTAAACCCAAACCAATCATGGGAACGCCCTTTGATTTGAGGCCTGTTTCTTCATTTTCTGCACCCAAAATGGCGTAACCTACATCCGATAATCGCACAATTTGAGTAGCGTCTGTTTTAAGAATAATGCGGTTAAACTCCTCCTCGGTAGTATACCTACCAACTGTTTTAACAGAAAGTTCCGTGTTATCTCCCGTAATTTTACCTCCCGGCAATTCTATATTTTCCTTATCGAGGGCAACTTTTACATCGAGTGGAGTTAAACCAAATGCACTCATTTTATTTGGGTCGAGCCAAAGACGCATGGCATATTTTTTCTGACCCCAAATTTGAATATTACTAACACCCGGAATGGTTTGCAATCGCTCCATAACCACATTTTCGGCATAGTCGTTAAGTTCAAATTTTGTTCTCGAATCGCTTTGTAAAGTTAAAGATACAATGGCATCAGAGTTGGCATCGGCCTTGCTTACCACAGGTGGCGCGTCTATATCCTGCGGCAATTGCCTTACCGTTTGCGAAACCTTATCGCGCACATCATTTGCGGCCTCTTCTAAATCATAGTTTAAATCAAATTCAACCGTTATAATGCTGCTACCTTGGTTGCTAGAAGAACTAATAGACCTAATTCCAGCAATTCCATTTACGGCCTTTTCAAGAGGCTCGGTTATTTGAGATTCAATAATATCCGGATTAGCACCTGTATAATTGGTTCGAACCGTAATAATGGGAGGATCTATACTTGGATATTCTCTTACGCCCAAGAAATTAAATGCGATGGCCCCAAATAACATAATGAGGATAGAACACACAATTGCAAGAACCGGACGCCTGATGGCAACACTGGCTATACTCATATTATTTACCCTTACTTACTTTTACTTTAACCCCATTTTTCATATACATAATTCCATCCACAATGAGCGAATCTCCGGGTGTTAAACCTTCAATGATTTCAATTTTATTTTCACTTCTAAAACCCGTTTTCACCATTTTCTCAACGGCCGAATCGCCTTGCACCACAAACACCTTTTGCCCTTTTAAAACAGGCACCAAAGATTGGGTAGGAATCATAAAACTAGGATTATTGGCTCCCAATTTAATTTGAATATTAGCAAACAAACCTGGCATTAATTGCGCTTGCTTATTGGCACAAATGGCACGCATAGAAATGGTTCTTGTGGCAGCCATTACAGCAGCATCACGGGCATAAATTTTTGCAAAAAATACTTTATCGGAACCACTGGTTTGAAAAGAAATACTATCGCCAACCCGAATAAGTGAAGCATATTTTTCTGGAATGGCAAAACCTAATTTTAACAATTGATCATCTTGCAAAGTAGCAATTAGCGTATTGGTTTGCACAACCGCGCCTTCGCTAATATTGCGCAATCCAATGGTTCCAGAAAAAGGAGCCCTCAACTCTGTTTTTCTAATTTGCTCACGCAATAATTCAATGTCTGCCTCAATCGATTGTTTATCGGTAATAGACAAGTCGTAATCCGCTTGAGCAATGGCTTCTTTCTTAAGAAGAATTTGATTGCGTTCAAACGTAATATTTCTTAATTTTTGGGTAGCTAAAGCCTTTTTAAGTTGCGCTTGTAAGTCGGCATCATTTAATTTTACCAGTAAATCGCCTTTTTTTACTTGAGCTCCTTCTTTAAAATAAATAGATTTAACCAAACCCGAAGTTTCACAAAACAAATCTACCCTTTCATTGGCTTGCAAAGTTCCGCTTACTTGATAATTGGGCGAAACCATTTCTAGTTTCAAAACCTGCACGCCAACTTTAATGGGCATTTTATTGGGTCCACCCTTAGCCATGCCGCCTTGCTCCTTTTTCTCCCCACAAAAAAACTTTGGCAATAAAATAACCAAAATTATACCTGCCACAATTCCTATATTTTTAAACTTCATTATTAATTATTTCAATGTTCAATATTATTATAATACCAGATACCCCTTTAATGTTTTATTTAAGCGGCCAATTTCACTTGTTGCTGAACCAATACACGCACAAAGAAAAAGGTAAACACCATCAATAAGGCTCCCCCAATATAGGGTAAACCAAAATGCAAATCGTAGAGTAAGCCACCTATAATTGGACCAATTACCCTAGCTAAACTGCCAAAAGATTGGTTCATACCTAAAACCTGACCTTGCTCGTGTTTGCCCGCCGCCTGAGAAATTAAAGAAGAAATAGCAGGGGTTATACAGCCATTGGCAAAGGAGATAAAAACGATGCTAACTAATTGTAACAAGAAATAAGACACAGGCACAAAAGGAATGCTCATTAAACCAATGGCCATAGAAATAGTTCCCATGGTTAAGAGTTGCTTTTCGCCAAACTTTTTATTGAGTATTCCCACCAAACCTCCTTGCA
>JAUYMZ010000397.1 GCA_030699355.1 Bacteroidota bacterium
ATTGCATTCTGTGTAAAATAAAAAATCAAAAGTGGGCGTTTTCTAATCAAAACAAAAACCCTGCTTATGGCTAAAAATTACACAGAGAATGATTTATTAAGGTACTTATACCAAGAAGTATCCGAACAAGAAAAACTTGAAATTGACGCACAATTGCTTGTAGATTCAAAACTAAACAAAGCATTTGTTCAATTGCAAAGTGGAAAATCAAGTTTGGAGCTTTTAGCTCAAGAACCTTCCCAAACCAGCATTGATATAATCCTTGAATATGCAAGAGAATCATCAAGCAAAAATTTAGAAATGGTTTAATAAAAAAGCCCTTGGTTCAGAAAGAAACCAAGGGCTTTTTTTATGTATTTGTAATTTGCATTTATATAAATAAGCGAACAATATAATAAGTTATACCGGCTAAAATAGCACTTACTGGAATGGTTAAAACCCACGCCCATAGCAAGTTTACGGTAACACCCCATCTCACAGCAGATAATCTTTTTGTAGCACCAACTCCAATAATGGAACCTGTAATGGTATGCGTAGTACTAACTGGTATTCCCATTTGTTCTGTCATAAATAAAGTTAAAGCACCAGCAGATTCAGCAGTAACGCCCTCTAATGGAGTAACTTTAGTTATTTTTGAACCCATTGTTTTCACAATTTTCCAGCCGCCACTTAAGGTGCCCAATCCAATGGCTGCATAACAAGCCAATGGCACCCAATCTGGCATTTGTTTAAAATCTGTAATATTTCCATTGGCCAACATGGCTGCAGAAATAATACCCATTACCTTTTGTGCATCGTTTCCTCCATGGCCAATACTAAAGGCTGCCGACGATAACAATTGCAATTTCTTAAACATGTTAGAAATTCGGAACGCGGTTGGTGTTTTTACTTTTTCAACATAAATATAAGTTAAAATAAATATTCCAATAAGTACCATAAGTCCCAAAACAATGCTCGAGTTATCTGCTTTTGCCAAGTCTTTACTTAACTTTTGAACATCAATTTCTACATCAAATTTTGCCATTTCGCTGGCTACATTTGTTGCGCCCAATTGATTATATTCTTTCAAAAGTGGTTTGGTTTGTTCAAACTTTTCTAGCGCAAAATCAAGTTTTGGCTGAACCGAAGGGTCGGTAATGATACTTTTTTGTAGTTTTTCTATTTGATAATATTTGGCCAAGTTCGTCTCAAGCTTACTTTGTTCTAGTACGTCGAACAAAAAGAAAGTGCCAATAGCCACCAAAATAATAATTCCTATTCGGTACCACACATTTCGCATAATCGTAACCAAGGTAATAAACATAGATATGGCCATACCCATCACAGGTGCTATAAATATAAATAAAACAGTTTTGGTTATTTTATCCATTTCTACAACTTTGGGTATTGTAATTCCGTCTGAAGTTAAAAAGGCATGGGCAATGGCTGCCCCTGCAAATCCACCAATAAGTGTATGAGAAGAACTAGAAGGGATTCCATACCACCACGTAAATAAATTCCAGATAATGGCGGCAATTAAGCCTGCAAATATTACCTCTAGGGTAATAAATTCTTTGTGTACGGTTTTACCAATGGTGTTGGCAACAGCATGGTCTTTAAAAATAAAGAATGCCACAAAGTTAAAAAAGGCAGCCCAAATTACAGCTTGAACAGGCGTTAAAACTTTGGTAGAAACAATGGTAGCTATTGAATTGGCTGCGTCGTGAAAGCCATTGATATAATCAAATACCAATGCTAAAATGATGATAATTACTAAAAATGTCATGCTAAACGCCCTAATTATGCGTACTTAACTACTATTGATTCCATCACATTGGCGGCATCTTCAAATTTATCTGTGGCAATTTCCATTACTTGGTAAATTTCCCTTTTCTTGATGAGCATTTTTACATCGTTTTCGGTTTCAAACAAACGTTCAATACACATATCAAATAAATCATCTGCTTGGTTCTCATAAGTATTTACTTTGGCAATAGCATCTGTTATATTACGCATGTTCTTCATGTTACGTAATTCTAAAACTGCGATTTTTATAGATTCTGCGCCTAATGCAATGATATCTGCCATCTTTTGAATACCGCTATCACTGGGGTCGACTTTATAAAAGTTTATTTTTTTTGCGGATGCATAAATATAATCACAAATATCATCAAGGGCATTGGCCAAGTGGTGAATGTCTTCTCTATCGAAAGGTGTAATGAAATTTCTGCCTAATTCATTGAATATTTGATGAGTTAAATTGTCATTATTATGCTCTAAATCTTCTAACTTTTTAATTACTACCCCTCGCTTGCTAAAATCAGGCTCAGCCACAACATCTTTCATTAGTCGGCCCATTTCTGCCACATTGAGGGCTACTTGCTCAAATAAAGAATAAAACACCCTATCCTTGGGTGTAAATAATTGAATGATCGCGTTAAAATTCATTTGTTTTAATTTTCTGGTGGCAAACTTAAAATAATTGTTTGGACTTAACATTATGTTAACAATAACTTAATATTCTTGCGGCAAGTTCTTAACAATTAATTAGTGATTTGGTAACATAAAAAACGTGTTTTCTGATTAATTTATTGATTTTAAGTACATTGTAATATTAGCAAATCAGCGAACAAAATAAATTTAAAGTTAACCTATTTATATGAATCAACATTCAAAAGTTTCAAAAATTATTCTGTTTTTTATATTGTTTAATTCTTTTTTTGGGTTCAGCCAGAATAATATAGAGCAATTAAAGGAACCTGCACCTAAAAAGTGGTTTGAATCTTTTTCAATTAGGGGGTATCAGCAAATTAGGTACAACCGTTTATTTGAAACTAACGACAAACTAAAATGTGAACAATGCGATCGGTCATGGGGGGAGAATGGTGGTTTTTTTATTAGGCGAATGCGCATAATTTTTTTTGGTCAGGTTAATAAACGAGTATATTTCTATGTACAACCCGATTTTGCGAGCTCAGCGAGTGCTACAAGTTTGCATTTTGGACAATTGCGCGATGCATATTTAGATTTAGGCTTGGATGATGATAATGAATTTAGGTTCAGAATTGGCCAAAGTAAAATTGCCTATGGTTTCGAAAATATGCAATCGAGTCAGAATCGTTTAGCATTGGATAGAAACGACGCTTTAAATAGTGCTGTGGCTAATGAACGAGATTTAGGTGTATTTTTTTATTATGCACCTAAAAATATAAGAAAACTGTTTAGCGAACTAGTTAGTTCTGGTTTAAAAGGTAGCGGTGATTATGGCGTTTTTGGATTAGGTGCTTATAATGGACAAACAGCCAATAAACCAGAGTTAAATAATGAACCTCATGTTTTTACTAGATTGGCTTATCCTTTCAAAATAGGTAATCAAATTATTGAGCCCGCATTGCAAGCTTATTCGGGTAAATTTGTAGTTGCTAAAGATCAATTAAGTACGGGTGTAAAAACCAATGCCGACCAAAACTATTTGGATCAAAGGGCAGCTGTTTCATTTGTTTTATATCCAAAACCTTTTGGTATTATAGCCGAATATAATGTGGGAAGGGGACCAGAATTTAACAAAGAAACAGATTCTATTGAAGTGCGTGATTTACATGGTGGGTATATTACCTTAAATTATTATCAAAGAATTGGTAAGCAGCTAATCATTCCATTTTCTAGGTTGCAATACTACCAAGGGGGAAAAAAGCACGAAAGAGATGCAAGAAGCTATGATGTTAAAGAACTTGAAATTGGAACAGAATGGCAACCCAATAAAAACTTTGAATTAGTGGTTATGTATACTTTTTCTAATCGCAGATTTGAAGATTTTGCACTTCAAAACAATCGCCAGATTGGGCAATTAATGCGAATTCAAGCACAATTCAATTTTTAATAAATTAGTCAAAAAAAACGCCCTAGGCCAATCGGACTAGGGCGTTTTTTTTGACTAATTAGAAATGAATTACTTAATCAAATTCATTTCAGCAACAATGTGTGGCGCGTTTCCTAATTTGTCTATTAAGAATAAAACGTATCTGATATCAACATTGATAGTACGTTTGTATTTTGCATCAAAAACGATATCACCACTCATGGCTTCCCAATTTCCATCAAACGCCAAACCAATAAGGTAGCCATTTCCATCAATAACCGGACTACCAGAGTTTCCTCCTGTAATGTCGTTATTGGTTATGAAGGCAACTGGCATTTTACCATCTGCATTTTTGTACATTCCAAAATCTTTCGCATTGTACAAATCAATTAACTTTTTGGGTGCATTAAATTCAAAATCGGCTGGATTATACTTTTCCATAATGCCATCCATAGTTGTAATATAATCAAATTTTACAGCATCCTTAGGTTCATATGATTGAACCGAACCATAAGTTAAACGCAAGGAAGAGTTGGCATCTGGATAAAAGATTTTATTTGGATTCATTTCCATTAAACCTTTAATATAATTTCTACCTTCTGGTCCCATTGCTTCATTAAATGCATCAAATTTTGCTTTGTAATTATCCATATAATGGTTGTAAAATGCATATACCATAGCAAAACATGGGTCGGCCATTAATTTTTTAGCACTTGGAGAGTTGCCAAAAGCATCTAATTTAGCTTGACTGCTAAACATACTTTTTGAATAGACCATTTTAGCATAGTTTCTAAATTTCTCAGTATTGTTGGCTCCTTTAGTTTTAAGAATGGTTGCCATATAGGCTGGATGTTGGTCTGTAGGAATGTTATTATAGTACATTTCTAAAATTTGAGCCATTATTTTTTCATCGGCACTTGGAAAAAATGCTTCGTAAAACGCTGCATTACCAGCCATAGCACCTTTTAATGCTTTGTTGGCAGTTGCAGTATCTTTGCTTACATTGCTGGCATATCCTATTAGAGAGCTTGCTTTTGCACCCATAGATATTCCTAAAATACCCTCTGTTAAATAGGTTCTTTGAAGCGCAATAGGTCTATAAGCTTGGTAGGCTTGTTCTACATTAGCCATTACATTTTGGTAATCTGCTTTTCCTTTGGCAAACTCATTAAATTTAGCTTCATTCTGCTTTTTAAAATCATATACTTTGAGGCGTTTTAATTGTTCGGTTTGACCAATAAAATATTTCCAATAGTTAGCAATTTGCGCGTAGTTGGCAGAAAGTTTTAAGCGATCACCCTCGTTTTTATCCATTACTTCTTTCCAAGCTTTTAGTCTAATGTCTCTTAAAGCAACAATAGTAGGATTAATTTTTTCAACAGCTAATTCAATTCCTTGAGAAAATTCGTAACGATTTGTTCTACCAGGAAATCCGTAAACCATGGCAAAATCGCCTTCTTTAACACCTTTGGTGCTTACAGGTAAAGAATGTTTAGGTGTATACGGAACATTATCAGGAGCGTAGGTTGCAGCTTCATTTTCTCTATTAGCATAAATGCGAAACATGCTAAAATCTCCCGTATGTCTTGGCCACATCCAATTGTCTGCATCACCCCCAAATTTACCAACAGATTGCGGAGGTGTGCCTACTAATCTGATATCGGTAAAGCGTTGAAATGTAAAAAGATAATAGGCATTTCCTTTGAACATTTCTCTTAATTGAACTTCAAATTTATTTCCCTTTTTAGCTTCATCAATCAATTGTTTGGTTATGGCTTGTAATTTAGTTGCCCTGTCTTTTTCACTTAAACCTTTAAGTTCAGGTAAAACTTTATCGCTTACATCTTCTATTTTTTGAACGATAGACACCCACATTCCTTGAATAGGTTTTTCTTCGCCATAATTTTTAGCCCAAAAGCCATTATCTAAAATATTGTCTTGTGGGGTTGATTTTTCTGCTATAGCGCCATATCCGCAATGGTGATTGGTTAAAACTAATCCTTTACTTGAAATGATTTCTCCGGTACAACCTCCATTAAACCAAACTATGGCGTCTTTCATGGAATTATTGTTTACATCATACAATTGTTCGGCGCTTAGTTTTAAGCCTTTGGCTTTCATCTCCTCGTAATTGTATTTTTTTAATAAAAGTGGAATCCACATTCCTTCATCAGCTTTAACTCCGGCGCTAAATAGCAAGAGGGCTGTCATTGTGTAGAGCAATTTTTTCATTTTTTTGAATTTTAATGTGGCGAAAGTAAATACATTAGACGATACAACCTGATTTTTTTTGATAAATGGTAAATTGGTTGCTAACAATTATTTCATAATTCCATAATATTGAACCTTGAACAGACTACCTAATATTGTAAAATAATATGTTTGGATTAGACACATCACTCACTATCCTGTTATTAGTTTGTTTGCTGGCCGCTGCCGCCTTCGAATTTATTAATGGATTTCACGACACTGCTAACGCAGTTGCAACAGTAATTTATACTAATTCACTTAAGCCTTGGGCTGCGGTAATTTGGAGCGGAATTTGGAATGGTATTGGTGTTTTTGCAGGTGGTATAGCCGTGGCCATGGGAATTACCAATTTGTTGCCAACCGAATTACTTCTTGATACTGATATCTATCACAATATAGCGCTCATTCTTTCCTTGTTAATAACTGCCATTGCATGGAATCTGGGCACATGGTACCTTGGAATTCCGTGTTCAAGTTCACATACCTTAATTGGTTCAATAATAGGAGTAGGTATTGGTTTTGCCTTTATTGCCCCTGAAAATGGATTTAGTTTTGTGAATTGGGGAAAAGCAGGAGATATAGGTTTGTCATTAGTGCTTTCGCCTTTACTTGGTTTTAGCTTAGCCATTCTCCTTATGTATGTGTTAAGGCAAGTTGTAAAAAGCAAACTTATTTTTAAAGAACCGCTTACCAATGCACCTCCTCCATTTTGGATCAGACTAATTTTATTACTTACCTGCACAGGGGTAAGCTTTTCGCATGGCTCTAATGATGGTCAAAAGGGTGTAGGTTTGGTTATGCTTATTTTAATTGCAATTGTTCCAGGGTATTTTACCCTAAATTTGGATAAAAGCACAACTGATGTTCGAGATCAGGTTATAGAAGTTAAATCTTTAATTTCGAAAATTGACCCTAACGAACTGAACATAGATGAAAAGTTAAACTATTATAAGGTTAATTCTTATATTTTACATTTCGACTCCATCCTAACTACTGGTGCTACTTTAGCAGATTTGCAAAATCAACAAAAAGCCAGCCTTAGAAAAGATATGGTTTTAATGAGTAAAGAAATTAAAAAGCTTTTGGTTAGTAAAAATTTAAACCTAAGTTTAACTAATAAACAAATGCTTAAGAAATCGGTTGATGATTTAAAAGGAATCACTGAGTATGCTCCTTTATGGGTAATTATCATGATATCTATAAGCCTTGGATTAGGAACTATGGTGGGCTGGAAACGCATTGTAACCACTATTGGTGAGAAAATTGGTAAACAACATTTAACCTACGCGCAAGGGGCAAGTGCAGAATTAGTGGCAGCTTCAACCATTGGATTTTCTACTTGGTTGGGTTTGCCTGTTAGCACAACCCATGTATTATCATCTGGTATTGCTGGTACTATGGTGGCAAGCAAAGGAATCAAAAACCTGCAAGCCAAAACGATTAAAAATATCGCAATAGCTTGGTTACTTACATTGCCAGTTTCAATTATAGTTTCGGGTGGGTTGTTTATTTTATTCCGTTCTATTCTTTAATCAACTCGTTTCAACTTACCTTCCTCAAAATATAGAATATTTAATTGCTCATTTTGTAAGCTTTTTGAGCTATCTTTTTGCCTAATTTTATATCTATTACTTAAGGGTTGTACACTATCTTGTTTCAGAATATCTTTCATATTCCCTTTATTCTGAACCAAACTTCGAATAAAGAATAATCCCTGCTCAAAACCTGCAACTGCGAATTCTTCAGGTTCTGTAAAATATTTATCTCTATAGGCTGCAATAAATTTCTTATTGGCATCTGCATAATAATCAAAATAAAACGGACTAATTATTTTAACATTTAGTTTCTCTAATAAATGAATATTGGGCGTTTTAAAATCTAGCCATTTTCTAAATCCATAAACCTTTACATTGGTAAAACTTAAGGTGTCGCTCAGTTTCTTTAGGGCTGAACCAACCGCATATTCGTTCTCACTGGCAAGTATAAAAAAGTTGGTTTTTTGCGGGTCGTAGGTTTTACTAATGTCACTAATTTTATTTATCTCAATCTGTTTTACAGTCAATAACGGAAATTTACTCTTTAAGGCCGTTACCCTTGCGCTCACAATTTTATCATTGGATTCTTTTCCAGAGGCAACATAAACAATAGCCGATTCTTGGGTATTAACTTTGATATCTTCCAAGATATAGTCGGCATAATAATTTAAATCTGGGTAAACAGAAATGAGATAAGGATTATTGATGGTACTTTTGGTTAGGGTTAAAAAGGGTGAAACATGATACTTTTTGTATTTTTTGCAATATTCAACCATCAATTCATTGCCTTCTTTTAATACCGGACCAATAATTAAATCGGCATTGATTACATCCTTTTTATTGATAACTTTAGTAAAAGTTAAACTATCTCTCTTGGTATCATAAACCTTTACAAAAAGCGGAGTTTCTATAAACTTAAATGAATCGAGTGCCATAGTAAACCCCTCATAATAATTTCTACACGCATTGCTAATAGCTGCATTTTTATGTTTAGGATTGTTTAAAACATCCGCACTGCAAAAAGGCATAATAAGTGCCACCTGAAATTTTTCTCCAGTGCTATCTATGGCATTACTTTTTTTACTTGTTTGAGCCCAAACAACCTGAAAAGCTCCCAATAAAATTAAACATAAAACCGCTCTTTTACCTTGCATATTATTCCCATTCTATGGTTGCAGGTGGCTTAGAACTTATATCGTAAACCACTCTGTTTATACCTTTTACTTCATTAATAATTCTATTGGCCACCATCCCTAAAAAGTCGTGTGGTAAATGGCAAAAATCAGCTGTCATGCCATCTACAGATGTTACGGCTCTTAAGCAAATTACATTTTCGTAAGTGCGCTCGTCGCCCATTACCCCAACCGATTGAATAGGCAAAAAGATAGCACCTGCTTGCCAAACATTTTGGTACTGACCTTTGTCTTTCAATTCTGATATAAAAATATGATCCGCTTCCTGTAAAATACGAATTTTTTCTTCCGTAATTTCCCCTAATATTCTAATGGCTAAACCAGGGCCTGGGAAAGGATGGCGATCTAATATAATGCGTTCCATGCCCAACGCTGTTCCTACGTTTCTTACTTCGTCTTTAAACAACATGCGCAATGGTTCAACCACTTTCAGGTTCATATTCTCTGGCAATCCACCTACATTGTGGTGAGATTTAATAGTAGCAGAAGGCCCTTTCACACTCACGCTTTCTATTACATCTGGGTAAATAGTTCCTTGTGCCAACCATTTGGTATTTTCAATTTTGTTTGCTTCTTCATCAAACACTTCAATAAATACCCTACCAATGGTTTTGCGTTTATGCTCTGGGTCGCTAATACCAGCGAGGGCATCAATAAACTTTTTGCGTGCATCTACACCAATTACATGAATTCCCATGTTTTTATAGGCATGTAAAACTTGTGCAAATTCGTCTTTTCTTAGCAATCCGTTGTCTATAAAAATTCCAGTTAGGTTCGACCCAATTGCTTCTTTTAAAAGCATCGCTGCTACCGAAGAATCAACCCCACCAGAAAGTCCCAAAATAACTTTGTCTGAACCTAATTTTTGTTTTAAATCAGCGGTTGTATTCTCAATAAAATGGGTGGGTGTCCAGTTTTGGTTCAGCCCAGCAATTTTTGAAATAAAGTTATGTAGCAAAGTTTTGCCATCTGTGCTGTGCGAAACTACTGGGTGAAATTGAATGGCATAGGTATCTTCATTTTTTATCTTAAAAGCCGCAACCTTCACACTTTCGGTACTGGCAATAATTTCAAAGTTTTCTGGAATATCTTGAATGGTATCGCCATGGCTCATCCAAACTTGGCTATCCAAAGGGATGTCTGCTAGGAGAGGTGCGTTGTGAACAGCTTTTAAATTAGCTCTTCCGTATTCTCTAATTTTACTTGGTACAACATAACCGCCATTTTGCTTGGCGAGTAATTGTGCTCCGTAGCATACGCCTAAAAGAGGTAATTTGCCTCGGTATAAACTTAAATCTACATCAGGTAAAATACCATCATTTACAGAGTAAGGACTTCCACTTAGGATTACAGCCTTGGTATGTTCATCAAGCGCAGGTATGTGCGTGCAAGGATGAATTTCTGAATAAACATTTAATTCGCGTAATCGGCGGGCAATTAATTGGGTATATTGCGACCCAAAATCAATAATGAGAACTTTTTCTTCCATATACGTTGGCAAATTTCACGTATTTTTCGGAGAAATTTAGTTTAATGAATAATTATGTTAAAAATTGTATCCATTCAAAGCTTTATAAACCTACCTGAAAGCGCGCTATTATTAGATGTAAGGAGCGAAGGAGAATTTGAACAAGGGCATATTCCGGGTGCTATTTCTTTTCCCATTCTAAATAATGAAGAGCGAAAGTTGGTTGGAACTTGTTATAAAAAGAAGGGACATAATGAAGCCGTTTTATTAGGTTATGAGTTGGTTGGACCAAAATTTACTTCTTATTTGGCTGAGGCTTACAAGCATTTTGCGGGACAAGTAATTTATATTCATTGCTGGCGAGGCGGATTGAGAAGCAGAATTATGGCCAATTTGCTGAGCTCTGCAGGTTTTGAAGTAAACCTTATTGAAGGAGGTTATAAAACGTACCGAACAGTTGTGTTAGATTTTTTGAACCAGGCTTTTACATTTCATGTTTTAGGAGGCTTAACAGGTTGTGGGAAAACAGAAATTTTACAAACCTTAGGTGATTCTGGTGCTCAAATAATAGATATAGAAAAATTGGCCAACCATAAAGGCTCGGCATTTGGTGCTATTGGTTTGCCAGAACAGCCCACCCAAGAGCAATTTGAAAATAATATTTTTAAACATTGCGTTCATTTTGATTTTAATAAACCCATTTGGGTTGAAGATGAGAGTAGGTTAATAGGCAGGTTGCAGGTTCCAACAGGCATTTACGCCGGAATTAGAGAAAGTTTTGTGTATTTTCTAGATTATACTTTTGAAGAAAGATTGGCGCATATTGTTTCCGAATATGGTGTTTTTGATAAGCAAGTATTGATGGAAACCACCGCCAAATTAAAAAAACGTATGGGAGATTTAATAAATAGGCAGGCCATCGAAGCACTCGAAATAGAGGATATTCCCACATGGGCTGCTTTGGTTTTGCAACACTACGACAAACAATACTACTTTGGTTTTGGCAAAAGAGAGCCAGCATCCAGCCAAAAAATAAATTTACATGGCTCAGAACTCATCAGCTACCTGCTATCCATAAAAAAAGCCCCAGTTAACGTTTAACTGAGGCTTTCTTATTTCGGTTTGAACCAATTTATGGTACAAATAATTTGTTAGTATCTCTATATTCAGCATTGTTCTCGAACCAATCTGTATAAAGGGTTCCATTGCTTTGAGCCCACTCTGCAAATTTTAAATAAGCTGAAACAAAATCGTTGGTTGTATGGGTATATGGTATAGATTTTACCACATTTAAAGCCCAAGGAAGATTGTCAACAGTTTTGTAATATTTGCCTTGAGCAGGTTTGGTATCATCTTGCATTTGACCAAAAAACGCTGTATTTACTTTGGAACTTGGAATATTATCAGGTAAATGCACCTCTTTGCCTCTTTCTTGATTTACGATGATATATGGGTTTAAAATTAAATCGTTTAAACCAATAGCCTGACTGCTTGCTGTTACAAAAGAAACGGTAATTTTGGTAGTATCTGGAGCTACTCTTGGGTTTGCTGGAATGGTATTAGAACCGCTACCACCTGGAGAAGGAAGAACTTTTTGAGCATCATCAAAAATGATAATATTAGCAGAAGTTTGTCCGTTTTCTGTTCCATTGGCAGCATTGCTTAACCAGGTTGCTCCGTGATATTTTGCACCACTTACACTTGTAATTTTATCAGAACTTAAACCATTAAATTGTAAACCAAATCCGTTTCTATAACTCGCTCCAATGGCTCTTGTAACCACATTTGCTTTCATTTCTACCACTTTATTGTCTGCATTGGTTACCAAATTATATTGATAATCGATTACTAAATCGTTGAAATCATAATCGCCTTTAGCTGGCCATAAGTCTTCAAACATTAAAGTTCCATAATTCCCAGCTGGATAAAAATTATTATAGGCTCTTGTATTGTCGTTAGGGTAAGCATCATCTGCATCAGCCACACCATCACTATCTGCATCCTGAATTTGAGATTGAGGGAAACAGCTGTTAGCTGGGTCTGCAAAGTAAGTACCTGGTATAACCAAATCATCTATCATAATTCTAGAATTTCCACCATCACCAGCTAAACTAATCATGATTTTAAAAGGTTGGTTTGAGTTGGCAATAGCTGCAGGAATGGCAAAACTTAAATTATTTACATTTGTATTAGATGTTGTAAAATTAAATATATCAAATTCTACTCTTGCTCCTTCGCGTGCAGAATTACCGGTTACTGCATCATAGGGCAAGTAAGCAATATGCAATCTCCTAATTGTACCATTGCTTGCAGTTAATTTTGCTTTTACTGTTATATTTCCTGAAGTTGGTTTTAACCAAGGTGATTTAACCCAAAAAGATGTTACCAATAAACTGGTAGCCTGACCACTTTGAGCAGACCATCCACCGTTTATTGCAGAAATATCTGTATAACCTACACCTCCAAATGACCAACAATTGGCAATATCATAATTTCTTCGGTCTGTTGCGCCTCTGCTTCCACTATTGTTAATGGGAGATGAACTCGTTTCACAATCTAATACGATTGTTTGCGCATTTAATTGAAATACACAAGCCGCAATGGTTATTAAACTTACTATTTTTTTCATGATTAAATTTGATTAATTAAACAATTATTCTCCCTCTTCAGGAACATTTACCACGTAATCCATTTCTAAAGTATTGCCAGAAATAGAATAAACTTTTTGAATACTTCCAAAGTTTAATTTGACTTCTTTTAAACTAATTGAAACTTTAGATTTTAAGGTAAAAGTTTCTTCCATTAAATGATTTCCAGAATAGATAATACTTTTACCATCAGCACTGGTAAGGAGTAAAGTAGCTCTTACAGGACTCAAGGTTTTTAAACCATTTATTTTTATAGTTAGTTCTTTTTCTGTAGACCAATTAAAATTAGGATTGGTTTTAATATCGCTAAATTTGGTAACCTTACCAGGATTTTCTGGTTCGCTTGGGGCCGGAATCTCTAGTTTTTTGCAAGAAGCAAAAAAGACAGCTGCCAGTAGGATGAATGGGATTAACTTTTTCATTTTGTTTTAATGTTTGTGTTTAACATTATGTGGCAATTTCGCTACCTTTATTAAATTAAGCGAATTATATTTTTTAACAGATACATTTTCAGTAGATTAAAAATGGATTTTAGGAGTCTATATTTTACATTCACGTTTTAGTTGGTTTTAATATGGGAATTAATTCCTGTTTTGAGATAAAATTATTGATTTTAGAAATTAGCATTTTAATTTATACTTTTGCAGGTAATAAAAGTACATCATGGCAGGAACAGAATTTTATGGCGCCGAAGAGCGCAAAGAAATAAACGAAGTTTTAGAAACAGGCATATTTTTTAGATTTAATCACGATGCCCAGAGAAATGGTATTTGGAAAGCCAGAGAATTTGAAGCAGAAGTAGCTAAATTAGTGGGTGCCAAATATGCCCATGCTGTATCAAGTGGAAGTACTGCGGTATCTTGTGCTTTAGCAGCAGCTAGCATTGGGGCTGGCGATGAAGTGATTGTTCCACCTTTTACTTATATTGCCAGTGTAGAAGCGGTTATTTTTGCTGGTGCATTACCAGTTTTTGCCGAAATTGATGAAACTTTGTGTTTATCTGCTGAAGGAATAAGAAAAGCGATTACGCCCAAAACCAAAGCTGTTTTGTTAGTTCATATGTGCGGCCAAATGGCACAAATGGATGAGATTATGGCTGTAATAAAGGAGCATAATCTAATATTGGTTGAAGATGCTGGTCAGGCTATGGCAGCCAGTTTTAAAGGAACATCAACGGGTTTGTTTGGTGCTACTGGTTGTTACAGTTTCGATTTCTTTAAAATTGCCACCGCTGGCGAAGGAGGAGTATTTGTAACCAACAACGAAGAAGCCTACAAACTAGCAGATAATTATTCAGACCATGGGCATAGCCATTTAGGGAATAACCGCGGTATGGAAACACATCCTGTGTTAGGGTTTAATTATAGAATCTCAGAATTACATGCAGCTATTGGTTTGGTTCAAACCAGAAGAGTGCCCATGATTAGAGAAAACAACAACCGCATTAAATCAAAAATGATGCAGGAATTATGTAAAATAGCTGGTGTATCATTCGCTACCATTCCGGATACAACGGGTGATTCTGCTACCTTTTTAAATTTAATGTTGCCTTCAACCGAGTTGGCTCAGAAAGTAGTTGATTCTTTTAATGCTAATGGGGTTTCTGGTTTTAATTATTGGTATACCAATATGTACCATTTTATTAACCAATGGGACCATATCAAAGAAGGTAAAGTTGCGGCCAAAACAAATGTGCAATTATTAGGTGCTCCGCAAGATTACATGAATTTAGATTTACCAAAAACCCAAGAAACCATTGGTAGACTAATTTCATTCGGAATTAAAGCCTCGTGGACAGATGCCGAATTAGATGAATTATTGCAAAAAATGAGTTTTTCTATGCAGCAAGTTTTGGGTCAAACCGCTTAAAAAATATAATGATACATAAGAATTTTAAATCCATAGAAAAAACCGTTTTTGGTAGAGGAAGTTTCAACCAATTGGCAGATATTATTTCGCCAAAACGTGGTCTGAACCAAAAGTATTTTGTGTATATTATTGACCAATATTTTAAAGGCAAAGACCTCGAAAACAGCTTACAAGAGTTGCCAGGAGATTTGATTTATTTTATTGATGTAGACCCACACGAACCTACCACCGAGCAAATTGATATATTGCGTGATGAGATTTTAGCCACAAAAGGTTTGCCTTCTGGCGTAATTGGTATTGGTGGCGGTAGTATTATGGATATTGCTAAAGCCTTATCTTTAATGCTTTGTAATGAGGGCAAATCTGAACTATACCAAGGTTTGAACCTAATTAAAAATCCAGGCGTTTACCATGTAGGTGTTCCAACCATTTCGGGAACAGGTGCTGAGTGCAGCATGACAGCCGTATTAACGGGTCCTGTTAAAAAATTAGGCTTAAAATGCGAGTGGACCATCTTCGACCAAGTTATATTAGATTCGGAGTTAACGGCAAGTGTGCCGGTAGACAAGTGGTTTTATACGGGCATGGATACTTATATTCATTGCATTGAAAGCAGAGATGGTATGTTAAATAACGCCTATAGTATGGCATACGGAGAGCAATCATTGAAGCTTTGTAGGGATATTTATTTGAGTGAAAATGCGGGTCAAAACCCGGAAAATGACGATAAATTGATGGTGGCATCTTTAATGGGCGGACTCAGTTTAACGTATTCTGAAGTAGGTGTTTGTCATGCTTTGAGTTATGGATTAGGCAAGATATTAGGTGAGAAACATTGTTATGCCAATTGTTTAGCCTTTCAGCATTTGGGCGATTTTTACCCAGAAGGCGTGGCAGAATTTAAAACCATGTTGGCCAAACATGGCATACAGTTGCCTCAAAATTTGAGTGCCAATTGGAGCGAAGAAACCATAACTGCCATGGCGCACGTAGCCTACAACTTGCCTCATATGTGGAACCATGCAATTGGTTCAGACTGGCAAGATAAAATGACGATTGAAAGAATTGAAGGATTGTTTAGAAGAATGTAATAAGTAACAAAATGACAAAAATTGTAAAAGTTGGTGATATTGAATGTGGGAGCGATGAATTATTTTTAATTTCTGGTCCCTGCGTAATTGAAGATGAATTAACCATGATGAAAACCGCAGAAAAACTGAAAGAAGTTTCTGAAAGGTTAAAAATAAAGTTGATTTATAAATCATCTTTTCAAAAAGATAATCGCAGTTCTTTAAAATATTATGATGGTCCTGGTTTAGATAAAGGATTAGCTTTATTATCAAAAATTAGAGACCAATTTGGATTTCCCATTGTTACTGATGTGCATTACCCAGAGCAAGCAACTGCTGCGGGAGAGGTGGTAGATATTATCCAAATTCCTGCCTACTTATGTATGCAAAGCACTTTATTGGTAGCCGCTGCTAAAACAGGCAAGGTAGTGAATATTAAACATGGTCAGTTTTTGGCGCCAGATAACATGAAACACCCCGCTGCAAAATGTGCTGAAAGCGGCAACGACCAAATTATCTTAACCGAGCGTGGTTATACCTTTGGTTACAACGATTTAATTGTTGACCCAAGAAGTTTTTACCACCTTAGAAATATTGGTTACCCAGTGGTTTTTGATGTAACCCATTGCGTGCGTAAATATGGTATTCCTAGTGCTGATCCAAACGGCGGGATGCGCGAATTTTTGCCGGTTTTAAGTAGGGCAGGAGTAGCTGCAGGTGTAGATGGTATTTTTGTTGAAACCCATCCTGAACCAGCCAAAGCCTTGTGCGATGCGGCTTCGCAATTGTGTGTATATGATTTAGAGGAGTTCTTGAAGCCATTAATTGATATCCATAATTTAGAAGTAAGTTATCGCAATAAATAATATGAAACCTCAAGCCAAGTTTATTTTTATCCTAAGTTTTTTGGCCATTTTTTTGGTTCGAACCGAAACCGTTTTTGCACAATACGAAAGACCAAGGTCGGCAGATAATTCAGTTTTAAACAAACGAAATGCTTTTATCAGTGTGGGTTCAGGCATACATTATAAATACGGTATATTGGGATTGGGATTTGGCATGATGTTGAATGAAAATGTATTGGGTGAGCTTAATGTTGGAATGGGTGTTTATGGATTTAAATCGGGTTTTACCGCTGTTTTTAATGCTGGTTCAAACAAAAAATGGCGACCAACTTTAGGGTTTAGTCGCGTTTCTGGTGCTGATGCCACTCCGCTTGAAGTAGAAGTAGTGCATCAATTGCTAAATTATACCCTAACAACCAACGTAGATTTAGCGCCAGCCTATGTTTTAACGCCCGGATTTCAGCGTGTTATTGTATTTAGAAAAGGAAGTAATTTAGCTTTTGATTTTGGATTAGCCATAGCACTTAATACGCCTACTTATCAGTTATCGGAAGACTTTGTTACGATTGACGGAAAAGTGGTTCCTACCAGTGCATTGGAGTTTAGCGATGTACAAAAGCTTACGTTTAGATTATTAAGGCCTAGTGGAATAAAAATAGGAATGAGTTATAACTTTGGTTTGTGATATAAACAAGCCCATATTGAATATTTATCCTAAAAGCTTATTTTCGCCCCACAAATAAAAATCGACTAATAGAAAAAAATGGAATTATATTTAGATTCAGCAAACCTGAAAGAAATTGAAGAAGGCTTTAAATTAGGCTTTTTGAATGGTTTAACCACCACCCCAACCTTTATGCAGCGTGAAGGTATTACCGATATCGATGGCATGATTGTGAAGTTGTCGAAAATGGTTCCTGTTCTTCAAATTGAAGCTTTAGGTGATACCGCTGAAGATGTTTTAAAAGAAGCTCAAAGACAATTAGCTTTAGGTTTAGACCCAAGCAAAACGGTATTTAAAATACCTGTTTCCTTAGAAGGCGTGCGCGCATGTAAGTTATTGCGTAACGAAGGTTTATTGGTAAATGTACATTTGGTTTATACTTTGCAACAAGCTTATATGGCCATGCAAGCGGGTGCTACCTATGTTTGTCCGTTAGTAGGCAGGTTGCAAGATCAAGGTCATGATGCATTAGATTTAGTTTCGCAAATTGTAGATGCCGTAGACCATTATGGATACGATACTAAAGTAATGTTTTCATCAGTAAGAACTTTAGAGCATGTAAGAAACGCTTTAAACTTAGGAGTTCATACTATTACTGTACCTCTTAAAATTATGAAGCAGTTAACCGAAAATCATTTTACAACCGTAGGAACTGAGCAATTTATTAGAGATACGCGTTTAATGACTGTAAGGGTAAAAGAAGCTATTAATGCGGTGAATCCAATTGTATCTGCTGATACCAACTTAGCGGATGCTATTGTAAAAATGACCGAATACGGTTTTGGAGCCATTACCATAGTGAATGCAGATGGTAGCTTAAAAGGCGTATTTACAGATGGCGATTTAAGAAGAAAAATTCAAACAGAAGGTAGAGATGTTTTGGCTAAATCTATGGGTGATTTTACCTATAATAATGCCGTTTCTATTGATGGAAACGCTTTATTAAATGATGCAGCTACTATATTTAAAGCTACTAAAGTTGATACTATTTTGGTTACCGAAAATGGCAAACCAATTGGAATGGTTGATATTCAAGATTTAGAAGATTAATTAGCTTTTATAAATTAAGTTTTAAATAGGTCGTGCTGTTTCAGTACGACCTATTTTTTTTTAGAAAAGAAGTTTTACCTTGCCACCATGCAATATACCAACGAAGAATTAGAAGCGATTTTTACGCAATTAGGCGCCCAATTTACCACCTCCATTCACCAACTTGAAGAGAAATTGGCTGGTATTAAAGCATTCGTTTTTGATTGGGATGGGGTATTTAATAATGGTGTGAAAAACGAAAACAAAAGCAGTCATTTTAATGAGGTGGATAGCATGGGAACTAATATGCTTCGGTTCAGCCATTACTTGAGTTTTGGTGAATTACCTGCAACGGCTATAATTTCTGGAGAAAAAAACGAAATGGCATTTTACTTTGCCGAACGCGAACACTTTGACGCGTGTTATTTTAAAGTGGCTGATAAAACCATTGCCTTGCATCATTTTTGCCAAGAAAAAGGTTTACAGCCATCAGAGGTTTGTTATGTATTTGATGATGTTTTAGACATTAGTTTAGCAGCTATTTGTGGAATTAGAATTTTGATTAGAAGGAGGGCAAATCCATTGTTTACTCAATATATGATACAACATAAATACGTAGATTACATAACTGCCGAGCAAAGTGGAGGTTTTGCAGTGCGGGAGGCAAGTGAAGTCCTGATGGGATTAAGGCGAAACTTTACAGAATGCCTCAACGAACGTAAAGACTTTACTGAAACTTACCGCAATTATTTAAATAAACGACAAGCTATTGCGGTTCCTTTTTATACAGTTTTGGATGGGGAAATTATCCTAGTTCAGCAATAAAGGATTGTTTTGTAAATAGTCGAAAGTGCTTTCTTGGGCACTTAAAACACCTTTCTCATTGGAGGTGTTGCAATAATTTAAATCGCTTAAACCATCTATTTTTCTTGCTTTTTTAGGGTCGTTCCACTGAATTTGGAATATATCTAATATGATTTTTTGATTGGCTACATCATAGATTGGAAAGGCACATTCTATTCTGTTTACAAGATTTCTGGTCATCCAATCTGCCGAAGATAAATAATACTTAACTTGGTTGTTTTGGCAAAAAATAAATAAACGTGCGTGTTCCAAAAAACGATCGATTATGCTGCGGACTTCAATGTTTTCGCTGCTACCCGGAACATTTGGCACCAAGCAGCAAATACCTCTTACAATGAGTTCAATTTTTACACCCGCATTGCTGGCATCGTACAATTTTTGAATGATATCGGTATCAACCAATGAATTCATTTTTGCTTTAATGTAGGAAGGTTTACCCTCTTTGGCATTTTTGGCTTCTTGATCAATCAAAGCAATCAATTGTTTTTTCATGAAATCTGGAGCCACCAATAAATGTTTGTAGGCACTGCGTTTGAGGTTAACAAACAACAAATCTGAGAGCGCGTCTAGCTCTTCGGTAATTCTTTTGTCTTTGGTAAATAAACTAAAATCGCTGTATATTCTAGCTGTAACTCCATTGTAATTTCCTGTAGATAAATGGGCATATTTTACGAGTTCCTTTTCTTCTTTTCTGTAAATTAAGCACATTTTTGTATGTACTTTCTGACCAGGTTTTCCGAAGTGAACTTGCGCACCTGCTTCCTGTAATTGATTGGTCCAATAAATATTTGATTCTTCATCAAATCTTGCTTGAAGTTCCATGAGAACAACTACTTTTTTGCCATTTTTTACCGCATTTATCAAGGCGTTTACAACATTGCTGTGTTTGGCAACGCGGTATAATGTAATAAGGATAGTTGTAACTTTTGGGTCGATAGCAGCTTCACGTAACAAGCGAATAAGGTAATCAAAACTTTGAAATGGTTGATGCAGCAGAACATCCTTCTGAGAAATGGCCTCAAACATGGTTTTACTTTTATCAAAAAAGCTTACGGGTATTTGAACTAAGGGGGCAAAATAATTTTCTGGTTTCCCTACTTTAGGGAAGTCCATAAAGTCTTTAAAATTATGGTACCTACCACCCGGAATAAGATTTACATTTTTTAATTCGAGCTTTTGTATAAATAAAGCCAACATGTCTTTAGGCATACTTTCATCGTATACAAAACGAGTGGGAATACCTTTAGAACGTTGCTTTAAACTCTTTTGAATTTTATCCAAAAAATTAACTTGGTAATCATTTTCATCCTTTGAAATTTGATATTCGGCATCCCTTGTTAATTTGATGATATAGGAATCAAATTCTTGGTAATCGAAAATGGAAAATATCCGTTTAAAATTAAGTCGGATTATATTTTCTAATAAAATAATGTGCTGACCTTCCTCATTTTGTGGGAGGGTAAAAAAGCGATTTATAATTCCCGTTGGTATTACGATGATGGCATGTTTGGGGTCTTGCTGGCTAAAGCTTTTATTCATGCGAACTGCCAAATAAATGCTTCTGTCTCTGAGGTGCGGAATGTGTCTTAAATTGTCGATGATAACTGGAAAAAGCTGGTTAATAACATTCGTTTTAAAATATTGCTGAACCAATTCGGCTTCTTTTTCAGTTACTTGGTTCTCTTCAACTAAAAATATCTTTTCTTTATTGAGTTGAGGCAATACTTTGTCTTCGTAAATTTCGGTAAACTTATCTTGGAGAATGAGCACCGTGCGTTGTATTTCGGATAAAATTTCATCTGGAGAAGATTGAAATTCTGAGATAGCTTTTTTGCCGTTTATTTTCTGTAATCGCCTTATTTGGGCAACACGCACCCTAAAAAACTCGTCGAGATTGGAAGAGAAAATAGCTAAAAATTTAATGCGTTCCATCAATGGATTATCTGGGTTTTCTGCTTCCTGCAAAACCCTACCATTAAAATTTAGCCAGCTAATTTCTCTATCTTTAAATAAATGACCTTTTCTTTCCTTTATCATCCTAAACAAATCTAAGGTTTGAACCCAATAATCAATCAGGTAATAATCACAATTTAAGATGAAGAAATTGTTAATTGTTAACTATTTGGTTCAAACCGAATAGAAAAAATATGTAGACAGGAAGTGAATTCTTTCTAATTAAAGAAATTTTGGGTCTGTTTCCATCGTATGGCCGCACTTTTTGCAGGTTCTTAATTCTTCGGAGCCATAGTATTCTTTGAATCTCGGTTGGAAATCAGTTTCTATATTATTTTGTTCAAAATAAGTTTCGTGAAGTTTGTTGTTACATTTTTCACAAAACCAAAGTAAACCATCTTTATAGTTGGTTCCTTTTCTTACTCTTTCTATTACCAAACCAATAGAACCTGCTGTTCTACCCGGTGAATGTGGGGTTTTTGGCGGACATAAAAACATGTCTCCAGGGCCTAAATGAATGGGTACAGCTTCACCGTTTTCCTGAATATTGATGGTAATATTTCCTTCTAATTGGTAAAATAATTCTTCTGTTTCGTTGTAATGGTAATCTTTGCGGGCATTGGGACCACCTACAATCATTACAATATAATCTGATCCTTCTGGATAAAGATTTTTATTGGCAACAGGTGGTTGTAATAAATGACGATTTTCATCTATCCATTTTTGCAAGTTAAAAGGTTTACGTATACTCATAATGATTGTTAATTAATTTTTTGTGGTAGCACTTGGAACAAATATATTGAAAGGAAATAATTTTTAGAATGAATTATATAAATGAGCAAAATTATATCATCAACAATAGGGTTTAATGTAAGGGTAAAACGCGGGTAGCTTTCATGAATCGCTTTCTATAATATTCGCTATCTAGCCTATCTATTCGCACGCCACTGCTGGTGCTAGAATGAATAAACTGCACAGGTTCGCCCTTGTTTGAAATCACAATACCTACATGTCCAATGCCGGGTCGGCGACTATTTCTTCCCCTAAAAAACACCAAATCCCCTTTGTCAATTAATTTTTTATTGATTTCAACACCGATATGACTTTGCCCTGCAGATGTATGTGGTAATTTAATATGAAACTTCCGGTAAACGGTCATGGTATATCCGCTGCAATCAAATCCTTTGGAAGAAGTGCCGCCTCTTCTATAGCGGTCGCCCATGAAGTAATATGCATAAGAAATAATAGAGTCGGGGTGTATCTTTTTGGGGTGATTAAGCGTTACAGAATCGGAGTTTGCTAACCACAAGTGCAATTGAACGGCGGTATCGGTTTGAGCCAACAATTGGTTCATGTTTAATAATAAACAGGTAATTAGGATGATATGTAGTTTAAGCGACTTCAAACTTTGTAAAAATAATTCAAAATGAGAGAAAAAAAAGTGTATGTTTGCAGTATCCTATCAATGAGGTATTTTGTTTTACATATCATAATGTTTGCGCTTGTCTTAAGTGGTTGTTCCAATAAGTATCAAAAAGCGTTAAAAAATCCAGACAACAAAGTAAAGTTGGAGATGGCTGATGCCTATTATAAAAAGAAGGATTTTGTCCGTGCCATCAGTTTATATGAGCAAATAGAAGAAGCATACAGTGCAACTCCATTTGCAGAAAAAATATTATATAACAGTGCCCAATGTAATTTTGGATTAAAGATGTATGCCCTTTCTGGGTTTCAGTTTAAAACGTATTTTGAAAATTTCCCTTCGGGTCCTAATGCAGAAGAGGCTTTATACATGAATGCTTATTGTGCCTACTTAGAGTCTTTCGATGCCGAGTTGGATCAAACAGATACTTATAAAGCCATTGAAACATTTAGGATATTTATTAACGTATACCCAGATAGCAAATACATTAATGAGTGCAATCAATATTTAGATGAGTTGCGTGGTAAATTAAGTTTTAAGGCTTATCGCACTGCCAAATTGTATTTTAACATGGGTGAATACAAGAGTGCCATTGTATCATTAAAAAATACAGCGCGCGAATTTCCCGAGTTGCTTCAGAAAGAAGAAGTTGATTTCTTAATTGTTAAATCACATTTTTTATTGGCACAAAATAGTGTTTCAGAGAAGCAAGTGGAGCGTTATAAAAACACTTTGAGTGCGTTTGAAGAATTTAACGACATGTATACCGAGGGCGGAAAATACATGAAGGAAGCCAAGGAAATTGCTGTTAAATCTCAGTTGGCTCTTAAAAAATTGGAGAACAAAAGCTAATGGAACGTAGGAAAAACCTGTTGTGGCTTTTAATTGGAGGGGTAGTAATTGCCATTTTGTTTTTTTTGAGTAGGGATGAATATAAAATTCCACATTCTAAATTAAACATAGATTCGGTAACTTATGTTCATACTTCGCCAGGAGAATCGGGCGGAGGAGATCCAGAAATGGGTTATGAACCAGCTTCTTTGAAAGAACCCTTAACAGAAAAATTCTTAGGAAAATCTTTTGCAAAATGCATGCAGATTGTTTACGATTGGCCTGATGGAAAAATATTTGACGTAAATGATGGTCATGATGGAAGCGAGACCATGAATTTTATGGTAAATGGCAATCACCATGAATTATTTTTTCAAAACGGAATTTGTGTAGAAGACAATATAATAAAGAAATAAATTTAAACATATGGCGAATAATAATTATCAAAACGTACCCTCTACCACGGTTGCCCGCGATTTGAGGAAGTTAGAAAAAGGCACAGACAATATCTATGAGTCTATTGCTATTATTTCTAAGCGTGCCAACCAAATTGGTGCTCAATTGAAAGAAGAGTTACATGCAAAATTGGATGAATTTAACAATGATAGCGATACCTTAGAAGAGGTTTTCGAAAATCGTGAGCAAATTGAAATTAGCATGCAATATGAGCGTTTACCTAAGCCAAGCCTAATTGCTACGGAAGAGTTTTTAGCAGAGAAAATTCACTTTCGTAACCCAGAAAAAGAAAAGCGTTTGGCAGAAGGAAACTAATTCATTAATTTGCCTTCAAATGCTTGAAGGAAAAAAAATATTATTAGGAATAAGCGGGAGCATTGCAGCCTACAAAATAGCTGCATTGACCCGCTTATTTGTTAAAGCGGGTGCTGAAGTTAAGGTAGTAATGAGCGAATCGGCAAAGGCTTTTGTTAGCCCTTTAACCTTATCAACACTCAGTAAAAATCCCGTTTATAGCAACTTTACAGAAGGCAATCAAGGAGAATGGGTGAATCATGTAGAACTTGGCCTATGGGCTGATTATTTTATTATAGCGCCTCTTTCTGCAAGCACTCTCTCTAAAATGGCACATGGCAATTGCGATAATTTATTATTGGCTTGCTATCTGTCTGCTAGATGCTCGGTAATTGTTGCACCCGCCATGGATTTAGACATGTTTGCACATGCTGCTACCCAGCAAAATTTAAAGACAATTGCAGGTTATGGTAATTTAATTATTGAACCCAAACATGGCGAATTGGCCAGTGGTTTAGTAGGTGTAGGCAGAATGGCTGAACCCGAAGAAATTTTTGATTTTGTGCTGAACCAAGTGCAACATCAAGCGGTATTTAAAGGGAAAAAAGTACTTATTACCGCCGGACCAACCTATGAAGCCATAGACCCTGTTAGGTTTATTGGCAATCATAGCAGTGGGAAAATGGGTTTTGCTTTGGCCCAAGTGTTTGCCAATATGGGCGCGGAGGTAACTTTAATTGCTGGGCCATGCAACTTAAGCTTAGAACATAATTTAATAACAAGAATAAACGTTCTTTCAGCAGAAAGTATGTTAGCAGAGGTTATCAATCATTATTCAAAAGCAGATATAATTATAATGGCCGCAGCCGTTGCCGATTATACACCTGCAACAAAGAGTAGTGTTAAAATAAAAAAACAAGCCGATGATATGAAAATAGAATTGGTTCAGACCAAAGATATTTTAAAAGAGATTGGACAGTTAAAAACAGATAAGCAAATTTTGGTTGGCTTTGCCTTAGAAACAGACAATGAAGTGGCAAATGCCCTCAAGAAATTGAAGGCAAAAAATTTAGATTTTATTGTTTTAAATTCGTTGAGAAATGCTCAAACTGGCTTTGGATTTGATACCAATCAAATTCAAATTATTGAGAAAAACGGTGCCATAACACCATTTGATTTGAAATTAAAAGAGGATGTGGCCAAAGATATAGCCCATAAAATAAGAGAAATGTCACATGTATAAATTGTTTCTGATATTAATAGTAAATCTGTTTTTGGCAAATGTTTGCCTGGCACAAGAGTTTAATTGTAGGGTTAAAATAAACGACCAACAGGTTCAAATTTCTGATAAGTCTATTTTTAGGTCGCTGGAACAACGACTGCAAGAGTTTATTAATAATACCCGTTGGACCAACGAGCCTATTGCCACCAATGAACGCATAGACCTCAACATAGAGATTATTTTATCTGGATATGACCAAAATACCTATGAGTTTAGGGCATCTGCTATTATCCAAAGTAGACGTCCTGTTTTTGGGTCGAATTACAATACAACTTTGCTCAGTTTTAACGATGAAAATTGGGATTTTAAATACCAAGAGCAAGA
>JAUYMZ010000406.1 GCA_030699355.1 Bacteroidota bacterium
TTACAGTAAAGAAACGATAAAAATGACAACACGTACTTTCAAAATTTTACTTTTTAGGTTCATACTTATTTTACTTTTATTTATCCCGTACTTGTTGTTTGGACAAACATCTAAACAGGCAATTTTTGGTAAGGTAACAGATTTGAAAAGTGGTGAGGAGTTGATTGGGGTAAGTGTTTCGAATACTACAAAAACCAAAGGTTTAGTAACCAATCACGAGGGGAATTTTTCAATTGAACTGGATGTTCCAGTGAAGGTTTTAGTGTCTTATATTGGTTATGAAACCCAAGTTTTTACTGTTGATAAAAACACCCATTTTCCGATACTTATTCAACTTAAAGAAAGAGAGAATCAATTAACCGAAGTAATTGTAAAAACAAGTAAGGCTGCGATTAGTCATACTACTTATGCAGGCAGCATGCGCATCAACCCAAAGGAATTGCGTTTTATTCCAACCGCAGCTGGTGAGCAAGACCCCATGCAGGCTTTGAGTTTATTGCCAGGAATTAAAAAAGGTTCTGGTGGTGGCGAAGGTTTTTTTGTTAGAGGAGGTTCTCCAGATCAAAATTTGATTTTACTTGATGAAGCTCCTGTATATAATCCCAATCATTTACTTGGGTTTTTCTCATTGTTTCAGCCAGAAGCCATTCAAGATATGGTTGTTTACAAAGGTGGAGTACCTGCTCAATATGGTGGTAGATTATCGTCGGTAATGCGTTTGCAAATGAAGGAAGGTAATTTCACTCATTGGGAAACTGAGGCTGGTTTAGGACTTTTAAGTAGCCGGGTATTCTTAAACGGACCTATTTTTAAAAACAAGGTATCCCTTTCCTTTGGAATGAGAAGAAGTTACCTAGATCAATTGTTTAAAGTAGTTGGGAACAACTTACCTTATCATTTTACAGACCTTAATTTAAAACTTGCTTTGAAAGTGGGTAAACATGGAAAGCTTAGTTATACCCAATATTATGGCAATGATATTTTAAAACTAAACAATGCCCCCAACGAAACCAAAGAAATAGTTGATTTTGGTACTAAGCTTTTAAATAAAGTTTCGTCGCTTCAATATCAACATCTATTTCCTTCTACGCAATTAAACATCGTGTTGTCGCGCAGTAATTTTCAATATTGGGTAGATGCCCGATTTGGTAATGGGCTTTTTGGACTTGAGTCGAAAATTGCTGATTGGCAATTTAAAGCCGATATCAATCAATCCATTTCAACTCGCATGAGTTTGCGTTCAGGCATAGAATTTACTAACCATCATTTTGAGCCTAACAGGACAAGAATTTTGGGTGAATTTAACACCGTTTTAAAAACCATTCCTTCTACCAAATTTAATTCGAATGAAGGGGCCGTTTTCACACAATTTGACCATCAAGTAGATGGGAAATTATCTTATTCGGCTGGCTTACGTTTATCGAGTGCTTTGGGTAAAGATTTTGTATACGCCAATCCCGAAGCCAGGTGGCAATTGAATTACAATTTTAATACCCGAAATACGATTAAATTATTTTATGGTCGCATGTTTCAATACATGCACTTGGTGTCTGGTTCATCGGGAGTAATGCCTACCGATATTTGGTTTCCAGTTTCTTCTCAAATTAAGCCTCAATCGGCACATCAATTTTCATTTAGTTTTGAACACAAACCACGCACTGGTCCATTAAGTTATGTTGTTGAACCCTATTTTAAACTATTAGATAACCTCACAGAATACCGCGAAGGGGCTCAAATTTTATTAAATAGTGAGATAGAAAAAGAGTTGCTTCAAGGTAAAGGAAGAGCTTACGGATTGGAACTATTAATAAAGAAAGATGAAGGCAGATTAAAGGGTTGGGTAGGGTATACCTTATCTTACACAGAAAGAAAATTTGTTGGGCTGAACCAAGGGAATTGGTTTTATGCAAGATATGATAGGAGGCATGATATAAGCCTAACCTCTTGTTACGAAATCAATTCTTCCTTTACATTTTCTGGATCCTTTACCTTAAGCAGTGGAATGAGGGTAACGCCAATTGTTGGCAGATATGCCATTCCTTCAGGGTCGTATAATGAAATAATTTCCATCCCAATTTATGGAGATAGAAATTCACTGGTTCTATCCCCTTTGCATAGAGTAGACCTGAACCTAACCTATAAACATACTTTTAAAAAGCGCATAAGAACAGAATGGTCTGTGGGTGCTTTTAATGTGTATAATAGAACACAAGCTTTTAAGCTTAGAATGCAAACTGAAAGCAATGGCGATTTGCAATTTAAACAAGTTGGCTTATATGGTTTTATTCCTTCATTCTCTTGTAACATTCAATTTTAAAACTATGAAAAACGGCATCTTTTTTTTACTTATTGTAAATGTATTGGTTTCTTGCAAACCAGAGCCGCTTGATATAAACATTAAGCAAGCTCCAGAAAAATTATCTTTTAGCAATCAATATTTAGGTGATGGCCTATTTGGTGTAGTTATGAGCAAAAGTTTTAGTGGTTTAAAACAACCCTTTAGGGCAGGCGACTCCACACAAATGATAGATTCTTCGTTGCTCATAAGTGGTGCAAGCATTAGGTTAATTGGGTCAAATGTAGCGCTAACATTAGAGCCATTGTCTACTGGAATATATGGCGTTAATCAACTCAATTTGATTGATGGCGAAAAATACCGAATGGAAGCGAATCACCCTGTGTTAGGGAGTATTTGGGCTGAGGCAGTGAAAATGGAAAAGGTGCGTTTTGATAGCATAAATTTTGAAGTAACAGAAGATGATAAAAACATCGACTTGCATTTTTCTTTCACAGAAAATCAGAGCACAAAAAACTATTATGTAGTTAACTATTTACTTGTTAAAAAAGATGAACCCATTCCGAACAAACCCGACCCAGAATATATTTCTAGACGCATATTTGAACAGCAAGCAAGGTTCGATTTGTTTTCAGATGCAGATGCTGTAAATGGTAAAATTGAGGTAAAACGAAAATTGTTAAATCAAGGTATAAGTGATAGTTTATGGCTGAGCCTATCCCATATAAGTGAAGAATATTATCATTTCTTGGAAGCACAAAGAAGGGGAGGAACCTTGTTTAATCAACTAAGAGGCGAGGTTATAAATTATCCTAGCAATATTCATAATGGGTATGGTTTCTTCTCCTTACATGAACCAGATATTATATTAACTAGACGTATAAAAGTACGGTAAATTAAAATAGCATGAATGCATAGTTTAAATTTTTATTAAACTTTTCTTAAAACTAAAATTGTTTTTTGATTTTAAAGTTTTAGTTTATTTTTGAGTTATAAATTATAACAAATGAAATCTATTTTTACTACCGTATTCATTCTTGTTTTCACCCTGTTTTTTGCTAAAGCACAACCATTACCTGCCTATGTAGATACTGCTGGTTTGGTTGCTTGGTATCCATTTAAAGGCAATGCAAACGATATAAGTGGTAAGGGTAATAATGGTAATATTTTTGGGAGTGCTGCCTTCAAAAGTGATAGGTTTGGACAGCCGCTAGAAGCCATCTATTTAGATGGTTCAAACGACTATATTTCTGTACCTAGAAATTCAAGTCTTGAACCTACTACAGGATTAACTATTAATGCTTGGATTACACCAGAAAGAATGGAAAATATAGGATGGAGAACTTTGATATCTAAAGCGCATACGCCTGGGGTAGATCCATATGTTAGTTTTTCAATTCAAACATCTAAGAATGCTCCTATCAATCACAAATGGCAGTTCAATTTATCGAATGGAACTATGGGTAGTTTAAAATCTTTGGTGGCAACCAAAGCCTATCCAGATAAGGATACTTTGATGCTCACTGCTGTTTTTGGGAATGGCGAAATGAAATTATATATCAATGGTAAATTAGATACATCTTTGGCTTTTACTGGAAATATTGGATATTCTAATCAAAACTTATTAATTGGTTATAGCTCCGGCGGGCCAAATGAATATTTCAAAGGAAGCATAGATGAATTAGGGATTTGGAATAGAGCACTTACTCCTTCGCAATTGGAGAAGCTATTTATAAGTGCAGCTTGTAAACCAAAGTTTCCTATTAATACATCTAAGCCAGTTTATGAATTAAACGACCAAGCTCTTATTAATAGCGAATTGTTTCCGAGTAGAAATTACCAATGGCAAGCAAATCCATTAAACTTAGGCTGGATAAATATTACCAATAATGCTTCCTATGCAGGAGCAACAAGTAATGGACTTTCGATTAACGCCATGCAAGTGGGACATCATAATTTACGCCTTCGTTTAATTGCAAAAAATGAACAATGTCATGATACATCTGCTGTGAAAGAACTACAAGTTCGCTATTGTTTAGCAGATACTTTTTATGTGAATGGTAACGCAAATTCTGATACCTTGTTTATTAGTATTTTGGCTAGTTTAAACCAGACCGAAAAATTGATAAATAAAATCAGGGTTTATCCGAACCCAGCTGCCAATGAGTTAAATTTTGTTTTGGATAAACCAGGTTTTTATAAAGCCGAATTAACTGGCATTGCAGGTTCTGTTCAAATAACAACCAATGGCAATGTCATGGATATCTCATCTCTGCAAGCAGGCGTGTACGTGTTAAGAATCTTCGACGATAAAAACAGATTGGTAAGTACCAACAAAATTTCTATCATCCGTTAAATATCCTCAGAATATTTTTCGCTACCAATGGCATCGCCACGAATGCACGAATAGCCTTGCCACGAATGCACGAATGTTTTTTTGCCTGCGGGTGCACGCGTATTGTCACGAATCTGATTGCCAGATGCTAGATGCCAGAAGCCAGAAGCCAGAAGCCAGAAGCTAGCAGCCAGCTGCTTCCCCTACCTCCGCTTCCTAATAAATGATTGCAATACTTGGTTGAAGTCGTTGCCAATGATGGCTTCGTTGTAATCAATTTTGTATTGCAAACATTTTAGCTTTATTGCTTCTTTAAAGCTGCTGTAATTTTGATTGTACATCTCTTTTACCGCATTGGGATGGAGCTTTAATTCTTCTCCCGTTTCGCTGTCTTTGAATATGTATGGCCTGTTGTCGAAGGTAAAATCTAGCTCTTGTTTCTGGTCTTGGATGTCGAATAGAATAACTTCGTGTTTGTTGTATTTTAGGTGTTGAAGGGCATCAAATAATTCTTCTTGTTGGCCTTGAAAAAAATCGCTAAAAATGATAACCATAGAGCGTTTATGCATACCTTCAGCTAAATAATGTAAGGTTTTGGCAATGTTACTTCCTTTGCTTTCTGTGGGTTCAGACAAACATGATTGTAACTTGGAAAATAAGAGTTTTTGATGGGTTAAGCCTAATTTAGCCTGACTATGAAACCATAATTCATCGCTGAATAAGGAGACGCCGGCGGCATCCCTTTGCTTTTTCATGAGTTGTATTAGCGAGGCTGCTGCAATTATGCTGAACCTAATTTTGCTCATGCTATCTGTGGGGTAATACATAGAGCCCGAGGTGTCTATAACCAATTGACAGCGTAAATTGGTTTCTTCTTCAAATCGTTTAACAAATAATTTATCGGTTCGGGCATATAATTTCCAATCTATGTTTTTGGTGCTCTCGCCATTGTTGTATTGGCGGTGCTCTGCAAATTCAACAGAAAAGCCGTGGTACGGACTTTTATGCAAACCGGTTAAAAAACCCTCAACAACCTGTTTGGCTAATAATTCAATATTAGTGATTTGTAAGAAATCGGTTTCTTTAAGTGTATATTTACTCATACTTAATTTGCCTTAGCAAGTCCTTCTATTTTTAACTCTTTGCACTCAAAATCTATTTCTGAATTGGTAGTTAAGAATAGCACTATAATGGCTTCTTTATAATGTGCAGGTTTTTCAATGTAAAAACTATATTCGTTAAATTCATTGTATTTAACTTCCGGGTAACTTAATCGCACTTGTGTCTTTTTTTCTTCTGAATCTGTTGTTAATACACAATTTAGGTAAGCTCCGCCCAATCCGTTTTTTCCTTTTAATTGG
>JAUYMZ010000407.1 GCA_030699355.1 Bacteroidota bacterium
AAATTTAATTTCTGTTACCCTTCCCCGAGAAGATATAGCCAATATTGTTGGTACAGCTACCGAAACCGTTATCCGTTTATTGTCGGAGTTTAAGGGGGATAAGCTCATAGACATGGAAGGCAAAAAAATACGCATCTTAAATAAATCTGCCTTAGAGCGCATTTCGCATGCCTCTGTATAATCGGCTTTAGATTTACATGATATTTATCATGGCCAGTTTTGAGATTGGTCATGTTTTTGTTTAGCGTGCCTCATTATTTTTGAAAATAAAATAATTGAGACGTGGTAAGAAACATGCTTTTATTAATGGATGGAACAACAGACGCAGAGCGTTTGTTAGATTGTTCTATCAAAATATTTCACAATCAACAAGATCATTTTAATGGCGCTTTTGTAGATGGAATAAGTTCTAGCAACCTAAACAAAGTGTTTGATAGCAAGGCGCATTTAAGCAGTAGGTTTACGCGTTCAGAAATAATTGAAAAAATATTACATACCGATTTAAACAACAGCAATGAGTTTATAGATCGTTTTGTTAAAAAGTGCGAAGAGTTAAATCTGCGCACCAAAGTATTTATTGGCGAAGAAGAATCGAATGATGATTTGCTTAAAGAGAGTATGTTTAACGACTTATTCTTAATAGGAAAAGACATTTTTAGGAAGCCCAATGTTTCGCGTCAATCTTTTGATGCAATAGAATCGTTGATGCGCAATACCAAATGCCCTATTGTTCTTTTGTCTTGCGAGCAAGTTTCATTTCAAAACGTGGTATTAATCTATGACGGCAGTAAACGCTCCTTCGATGCCATTAAATTATTTATGTATTTAATGAGTGATGCCATACAACAGAATAAACTTATTTTAAATGTGGTTGTAACCGATAATAGCTCTCAAAATGAAAAAGGTGTTATCGATTATTTAAAAAATTATAAGCTTAATTTCTCTATCAATAGGGTATATCCAGAAAATTATTATACAGAGTTATTGAGTCTTTTGGTGAGTTTAAATTCGTTTTTACTGGTTACTGGGGTAAATAGAAACGATATTTTAGAAGACCTTATTTTTAATAAGGAAAACTCCTTTTTTATGCATGGACAACGTTCCATCTTTTTTGGATAGAGACATGGAATTAGTAGAAAAAAGAAAACAAACCAGCTGTTTTCATTGCGGAGATTCTATCTCTGGAAAAGCATTACTCTACGATGAAAAAAGTTTTTGTTGTGCAGGGTGTGAGGGAGTGTATACTTTGTTATCGCAAAATAATTTATGCGATTATTATTCGATAGAGTCGGCACCTGGTTTAACACAAAAGAATCCTGTATCGGCTGTTAAATTTAATTATTTAGAGGATGCCCAAATACAGGCTCAGCTGATACAATATAGAGATGCCCAAATTTCGCGCATTACGTTTCACATGCCAACCATGCATTGCAGCAGCTGGATTTGGTTGTTAGAAAGTTTATATAAAATAAACAAAGGGGTTCAAAATTCTCGCGTAGATTTTTTAAAGAAGCAGCTGAGTGTTACCTTTAATCATTCCATTATTAGTTTGCGCCAATTGGTAGAGTTGCTTAGTTCTTTAGGATATGAGCCCTCGCTAAACATGAACGATTTAACAGAAAAAAAGGTAGAACAATCGAACCGCAGGTTATTGTATCAAATGGGGGTTGCGGGCTTTGCCTTTGGAAACATCATGTTAATTAGTTTTCCTGAGTATTTTGGTTTAGATAGTCTTTCTCACCATTCCTTTTCTCGTTTATTTGGATACTTAAATATGGTATTGGCAATACCTGTTTTTTTATATGCCGCGCAAGATTATTTTATATCTGCGTATAAAAGTATCAAGCAAGGAATTATCAATATTGATTTTCCGCTTGCCCTAGGTATTGTTGTGATGTTTTTTAGAAGCTCATTTGAGGTTATTTCTCAAACGGGAATTGGTTTTTTTGATACCCTTGCCGGATTGGTTTTCTTTTTATTATTGGGTAAATGGGTTCAGCAGAGAACCATAGATACCTTATCCTTTGAGCGCGATTATACTTCCTATTTTCCGGTAGCCGTATCTGTAATTAAAGGCGAAATGGAAACTACGGTTCCCGTAACTCAACTGAATATTGGAGATAGAATTTTAATAAGAAACAACGAAATTATTCCTGCCGATGCCATATTACTTAAGGGCAACGCGCAAATAGATTTTAGTTTTGTTACAGGCGAAAACGATCCCATAGAAAAAGTGTATGGAGAAATTATTTACGCGGGTGGCCGACAAGTTGGTGGAAGCATAGAATTGGAAGTTTGTAAGAGTGTTTCGCAAAGTTATTTAACGCAGTTGTGGAATAGCGATCATTTTGCAAAAGCGGGCGAAAGTAAGATGCAATCTTTTCAATCGCTCGTAAGTAAATATTTTACCATCGCCTTGTTGGCTTTGGCTTTTGGTTCAGCCATTTTTTGGCTTTGGTTCGACCCAAGTAAAAGTATGTCGGCATTTACGGCTGTTTTAATTATAGCTTGTCCTTGTGCCTTGGCTTTATCTTCTCCATTTGCTTTAGGCAATGCCATGCGCATGTTGGGAAGGGCAAAGTTTTATTTAAAATCTCCGGGTGTTATAGAAAAAATGGCCAAGATAGACCATTTGGTTTTTGATAAAACAGGAACCTTAACACAAGCCACGGAGGCAAAAATTTCCTTTGAAGGCGAAACGCTTTCAGCGCTTACTAAGCAGCAAATAGCCGCGCTGTGTATACATTCTGTGCATCCATTGAGCAAGCAAATTTTAAGTTATTTGGCTGTTTCTACTGAGGGCAAACGTATGGCAACAGATTTTACCGAAACAGTTGGTAAGGGTTTGCAAGCGCAGGTAGATGGGGTACCTGTTGTGGTTGGTTCAGCCCATTTTATTGCCTTGGCTGAACCAAATGTAAAAGGAGATTTGAATACTTCTGTGTATGTAAAAATTGCAGGGAAAGTGCTTGGCAGATTTGTGATTGCCAATGCCTACAGAGAAAATTTAGCTGAGGTATTGAGTGGTTTAAGTGCCGGACATAAATTAAGTTTATTAAGTGGTGATAATGATTCGGAGCGTGCGCGTTTGAGCAAGTATTTTCCAGCGCAAGCCCAAATGCTTTTTGGGATGAGTCCTTCGGAGAAAATGTTGTACATACACCAATTAAAAGAGAATGGAGAGCATGTGGGCATGATTGGCGATGGTTTAAATGACGCAGGTGCTTTAAAGGTGGCCGATATTGGCATTTCGGTTTCAGAAAATACCGCTCATTTTACACCCAGTAGCGATGCCATTATGGATGCCAGTTCTTTTGCTAAGCTGAACCAATTTTTTACCTATGCCAAAGGAACTTTAAAGGTAATTCACATCAGTTTTGTAATATCATTGATATATAATTTGGTGGGTTTAAGCTTTGCCATACAAGGTGTTTTGTCTCCATTAATAGCTGCTATCTTAATGCCAATAAGCAGCATAAGTGTAATTGTTTTTACAACGGCAGCCACTTATATATTGGCACAAAAAAATAACCTATTTAAATAATCGTATATGAATATCATTTTTATGTTGATTGGGGTAAGTCTTTTAATGGCTTTGGGATTCTTACTTGCCTTTGTGTGGTCTGTTAAAAGCGGACAAATGGAGGATGATTATACCCCTTCTGTTCGCATGTTGTTTGAGGATAAACCGCTATCTACAGAATTGAGCGCAAATAACGAAAAAATAAATGCTGATAAAAGTCAGCCTGAATTATAAGTTATGTCATTTTTCTGTCTGGAATACGACAATATTTTTGGTACATCAAAATCAAACAAGAATCTATGCAAGTTGAAAACTTTAACTACGACAACCGGGTAGTCCGGAACTTCATTATAGCCTCAGTAATCTTTGGCGTAGTGGGTATGTTGGTGGGCTTAATTGCAGCAATACAGCTCTATTACCCTGCCTTCAATTTTAATTTACCTTATACCTCTTTTGGTAGAATAAGGCCATTACATACCAATGCAGTTATTTTTGCCTTTGTGGGTAATGCTATTTTTGCGGGAGTATATTACTCTCTTCAACGTTTATGCAAGGCCAGGTTATTCAGCGATTTCTTAAGTAATTTTCACTTTTGGGGTTGGCAGTTAATTATTCTTGCGGCAGCCATTACGCTTCCTTTAGGATTAACAACTTCTAAAGAATATGCAGAATTAGAATGGCCAATAGATATTGCTATTGCTTTGGTTTGGGTGGCTTTTGGTGCGAATATGATTGGTACTATTATTAAACGCAGAGAGCGTCATATGTATGTAGCTATCTGGTTTTATTTGGCTACCTTTATTACTGTTGCGGTATTACATATTGTAAATTCATTTGAATTACCAGTAAGTTTGTTTAAAAGCTACTCGGCCTACGCAGGTGTGCAAGATGCTTTGGTACAATGGTGGTACGGACATAATGCGGTGGCGTTTTTCTTAACTACGCCTTACCTGGGTATGATGTACTATTACTTACCAAAAGCAGTTAACCGTCCGGTTTATTCGTATAAATTATCTATTTTACACTTTTGGACATTAATCTTTTTATACATTTGGGCTGGTCCGCATCACTTGTTATATTCTAGCTTACCAGATTGGGCGCAGTCTTTAGGTGTGGTATTTTCTATTATGTTAATTGCTCCATCTTGGGGTGGTATGATTAATGGATTATTAACTTTAAGAGGTGCTTGGGATAGGGTAAGAGATGAGCCAGTTTTAAAGTTTTTTGCCGTGGGTGTAACTGCTTATGGTATGGCTACTTTTGAAGGTCCGTTATTAAGTTTAAAGAATGTGAATGCCATTGCGCACTTTACAGATTGGATAGTTGCCCACGTACATACAGGCGCTTTGGGATGGAACGGATTAATGACATTTGGTATTTTCTATTGGTTGGTTCCTAAAATTTATGGTACTAATTTATATTCAAAATCTTTGGCTAATACCCATTTCTGGATTTCAACTTTAGGTATATTGTTCTATGCTATTCCAATGTATTGGAGTGGATTTGCTCAAGGTATGATGTGGAAAGAGTTTTTACCAGAAGGGATGTTAAAGTATCCTAACTTTTTAGAAACAACCCTACAGGTAATTCCAATGCACATGATGCGCTCTATTGGTGGTACATTGTTCTTAAGTGGTTTGTTTGTTATGATTTATAACTTAATGAAAACTGCGGCTATGGGCAAGTTAATTGCAAATGAAGCAGCATCTGCTCCAGCCTTAGAAAAAGAATATGTAGCAGAGGGTGCAAATAAATACTGGCACAAAGTTTTTGAACGTAAACCAGTAACTTTTGCTGTATTAACTGTAGTGGCTGTTTTAATTGGGGGTATGGTAGAAATTATTCCTATGTTAACCATTAAATCAAATGTAATTACCATTAGCAGTGTTAAACCTTATACTCCATTAGAGTTACAAGGAAGAGATATTTATATTAAAGAGGGTTGCGTTGGCTGTCACTCACAAATGATTAGACCATTTAGAAGTGAAACTGAGCGTTATGGCGAGTATTCTAAATCGGGCGAGTATGTATATGACCATCCGTTCTTATGGGGCTCTAAACGTACCGGACCAGATTTAATGCGCTTAGGTGGCAAGTATCCAGATAGCTGGCATTATAATCACATGATTGATCCTAGGTCTATGTCGCCAGGTTCTATTATGCCTGCTTATCCTTGGTTAGCAGAAAATGATTTGAACACCAGCAATACCGCCGATAAAATTAATGCCATGCGTACCTTAGGTGTTCCTTACGAAAAAGGTTTTGAAAGGGAAGCAGAAGCACATTTGATGGCTCAGGCTAAAAAGATTGCAGATGGCTTAACCAAAGAAGGATATCCTGTTGAGGCCAATAAAGAAATTATCGCTTTAATAGCCTACATGCAAAGACTAGGTACCGATATCAAATTAAATAATACAGCAAGTAAATAATAATATTATGTTCAAACAACATATTCAAAGCATGGTGGGAATTGAATCAGGATACCTGATATTTTCACTCATCGTTTTTCTTTCGTTTTTTCTAGGAGTTCTTTGGTGGGTGGTAAAAGCGGATAAGAAATATATCAAGGATATGGAACAAAAACCATTTGAAAATTAAAATTATGATGAAGCATAAATTAGTTTCTGTGTCGGCTTTTCTTTTATTAGCTAGCACAATATCTGCACAAACTGGCAGTATTGCCGCAGCAGAACCATCTATTATTGGCTTATCAAGTATATTGATAGCTGTGAATGTAGTTCTTCTTGTATTTGTATTATTCTTATTGGGTACATTAACTTCTGCTATCCAAAGATTACGCTCAGGAGAAACAGAAAAAGTTCAATTAAGTTGGTGGGATAGGTTTGCTGCCCTTAAATCTGATAAAACAGAAGAAGAACTTAGATTGGATGAGGATTATGATGGCATTCATGAATTGGATAATCCAACGCCGCCTTGGTTCAACTTTATATTCTATACGTCTATTATTGCTGCAGTATTGTATTTATTAAACTACCATGTTTTAAAAATTGGTAACTTACAAGAAGCAGAATATACCGCCGAAGTTGCCCAATCTAAAGCTGAAGTGGATGCTTATTTAAAAACTTCTGGTAACCAAGTAGACGAGAATAATGTGCAGTATATTACCGATACCAAAGTTTTGGCAGAGGCCCAAACCATGTATGCAGAAAAATGTGCTGTTTGTCATTTAGCCGATGGTGGGGGCGTGGTTGGTCCAAACCTTACCGATGCTTATTGGTTGCATGGTGGAGATATTCAATCTATCTTTAAAACCATTAAATACGGTGTTCCTGCCAAAGGGATGATAGCTTGGCAAAATACCTATAGTGGCAAACAAATGGAAGCTTTAGCTTCTTATGTAAAATCTTTACAAGGCACTAAACCTGCTGTTGCAAAAGAACCGCAAGGAGAGTTATACAATGAAGGGGGTGCTGTTGCAGCAGATTCTACTGCTACCACTGCCATGGTTTCTGAATCTTCAAAATAAAATAATGAGAATTCAATTGTAAAAGTTTGGTGGTTTGCAGAAAAAAAGCAAACCACCAAACTTTTTTTAATTATACGCACATGAATGAAGCAAGCAAAATAGCCGATGAACATTTTAGGGATGAATTAGGCAATGTAGATAAAAAGGGTAAACGTTTATGGATTTTCCCTAAAAAACCGAAAGGGCAATTCTACAATTATAGAACTTGGTTTAGCTGGTTTTTAATGGTATTAATGTTTAGTGGTCCCTTTTTAAAATTTGAGGGTAAGCCGCTTCTTTTATTAAATGTTTTAGAAAGAAAGTTTATCGTTTTTGGAATGGTTTTTTGGCCGCAAGACCTCAATCTGTTCGCTATTCTAATGCTTTCTTTTGTGCTGTTTATTGTTTTATTTACAGTTCTTTTTGGCCGGGTTTGGTGCGGTTGGGCCTGCCCTCAAACCATATTTATGGAAATGCTCTTTCGTAAAATTGAGTATTTTATTGATGGCGATTATATCCAACAAAAAAAGTTGGCTAACCAAGATTGGAACACAGAAAAAATAACCAAACGTGCCATTAAACATATTTTGTTTTGGATTTTATCTTTTGTAATTGCCAACACATTTTTAGGATATATTATTGGCATAGACCAACTCAAATTATTAGTAACCGACGGGCTTTTTGCGCATGTAGGTAAACTTACTTCTTTGTTGATTTTTACTACTGTTTTCTATTTTGTTTTTGCCCACCTGCGCGAATTGGTGTGTATTTTCATCTGCCCTTATGGTCGCTTACAAGGACTCATGCTCGATAAAAATTCGATGGTGGTGGCTTACGATTTTGTACGTGGCGAACCCCGCGGAAAAATGAAAAAAGAGGAGGTAAATACCCATGGCGATTGCATAGATTGTAAATTGTGTGTGAACGTTTGTCCTACCGGCATCGATATCAGAAATGGTACTCAATTAGAATGTATTAATTGCACCGCTTGTATTGATGCCTGCGATGAAGTAATGCTTAAAATTGAAAAGCCAAAAGGGCTTATTCGTTTTGCTTCTTTAAATAATATTACAGAGGGTAAAAAGCTCGGTTTGAACCTAAGAAATGGTGCTTATACCGTTGTATTGATGGGCTTGTTGAGTGTGTTCTTTTATATGCTAATTACCAGAAAACAGATTGAAACAACGCTGCTAAGAACGCCCGGAATGTTGTTTCAAAAACAAGCAGATGGTAAAATTAGCAACCTGTACAGCATTGAGTTTGTAAATAAAACTTTTGATGAACTTCCTATAGAATTAAAATTGATTGAACCCAAAGGTGAAATAAAATTGATTGATGGCGAAAAAGTAATAGTGCACAAAGAAAGTATTGGTAAAACTTCATTCTTTTTAGTGCGAGATGCCAAAGAAATTACTAAAATTGCAACACCGGTAGTTATTGAGGTTTCGAGTAATGGAAAGTTAATAGAAACCATGAAATCTTCTTTTAATGGGCCGGTAACACAAGGAGAATAAAAAGTATGAAATTAAATTGGGGTGGCAAATTGTTCATTTTTGCACTTATGTTTATGATTTTTGTAGTAAGCATGGTGGTGGTAATCTCTAAACAAGATATGCCTTTGGTAGAACAAGATTATTATGAGCGTGGGCAGAATTATCAAAAGGAAATAGATAACAATGCCAATATGGATACCACTGTTCAAATGAATGTTGTTGGAAATACACTGGAAGTTTATGCTTCAGCATCTATACCTAATGCTAAGATTAAATTTTATCGTCCGTCTAATTCAGAGCTAGATAAAAACTTTTCAACTCAATTAATGGGGGGTAAAAAAGAAGTATACGATTTATCGAACCTAGATAAAGGAAAATGGGTGCTCTCTGTTGTTTGGATGCGGGCAGACAAGGAATATAAATTAACGCGCGACTTCGAACGTTAATGTTATTTCTTACCGCATTTTTAACAGGCTTGTTTGGGAGCTTTCATTGTGCCGGTATGTGCGGCCCAATTGCCTTTGCTTTGCCTGGCAGTAAAGACCAAGGCTTCCTGTTTTACCTGGGCCGACTATTATACAATTTTGGTCGTATTCAAAGTTATGCCCTGTTAGGTTTAGTTTCTGGAGCTTTTGGCTTAGGCGTTAAATTGGCTGGGGTGCAGCAAGGTTTAAGTATAAGCATTGGTGTGCTTATTATACTCTCTGTTGGGTATTCGTATGGGATTAAAAAGGGGAGGGGATTTACTTTATTTTCTCTTTTATCCGGTAAATTCATTCAAAAATTGTTTCAAACCAAAAGTGTTTTTGCGCCTTATTTCATTGGTGTTTTAAACGGCTTTTTGCCATGTGGTTTTGTGTACATAGCCATTTTGGGTGCCACGGTTACCCAAAATGTTTGGGATGGCGCTTTATTTATGGCTTGTTTTGGTTTAGGAACTTTGCCCATGATGTACGGAGTTTCTGTTATTGGCCAATTTTTAAGTCAGAAAATGCGCAGTAGTTTGGTCAAATTAAGTCCAGTTTTTGCCATTCTTATTGCTTTGTTATTTATCCTCCGCGGATTAAATTTAGGAATCCCTTATGTAAGTCCCAAATTGGTTCAGCCCAATGCCAACATAGAAAACTGCGAATAATATTACCTGTATTTGGTTTACATACAGAACTTCTATTACTTTACGCGCTCAAATGATGGATTTTGTGGCTTTAAATACTAATTTATTTTTACATGTTACGCCTGCTTATTGATGATGAAATCTTTATTTATCAGAGATTTGGCGGGGTTTCGCGTATTTTTTCTGAGCTCCTCAAACGCCTACCCAATGAAAAGGATATTGAATTAAACTTTGCTTCAACCTATTCAGAAAATGAATATTTAAATGAACTCAAACGCACCCAATATCCGCCTTTTTTAAAGAATTTTTCCTTCCCTTTAAAAGGAAAAATAATGCGGGCTTTGCTTAAATTTATCAATCACCAACATGTTGTAAAGCAATTGGGTTCAGGGAAAATAGATGTTTTTCACCCCAGTTTTTACGAAGATTATTATGTAAACGTGCTTCAAAATTCGCCTACCAAATTGGTGTTTACAGTGCACGATTTAATCCATGAAAAGTTTCCATCTAACGGTTCAGACAAAAGAATGGCGCAAAAAAAAGCAGCCAATATTGCTTGTGCCCAAAGAATTATTGTGGTTTCTGAGCATACTAAAAAAGATTTATTGGAGCAGTATCCAAATGTTAATCCAGCTATTATTAGTGTAATTTATTTGGCTCATTCGCTTCCGGTTTTGTCTGAACCAATTGAAGATTTGCCCAAAAAATACATCTTATTTGTTGGAGAAAGAGCGGGCTATAAAAATTTTAAGCAGCTTTTGGAAGCCTTTGCCGAAGTAAGTATTTCACATCCCGATTTACATTTATTTTGCGCAGGCAGTCGCCCCTTTTCGGCCGCCGAAAAAGCCTTTTTAGCAGAGGCACAATTAGAACAAAAAGTAAAACAGCAGCCGCTGAGTGAAAAGCAATTAAAATATGCCTACGAAAATGCCTTGTTATTTGTATTTCCATCTTTATACGAAGGATTTGGAATACCCGTTTTGGAGGCATTTGCCACAAAAACGCCTGTTTTAATTAGCAATCGCTCTAGTTTACCAGAAGTAGCACAAGGTGCTGCCCAGCTTTTTAACCCAGATGAGCCCGGCGATTTAAGCAAACAATTAAAATCCTTATTAAATGATGTTAATTTGCGCCAACATTTGATAGCGTTGGGAAGTAATAGGGTGAAAGATTTTAGCTGGGAAAAACATTATGCCAAAACCTTAGAAGTATACCACTCTTTAAGCTTATAAAATTGAAGGTTTTACTCATAGATAACTACGATTCGTTTACGCATATCTTGCGTGATTATATTGTGCAAACAGGCGCCAACTGCGATTTGTATAGAAACGATGAGCGTATTTTATTGTCGTTACTGCCAGAAAATTATGATGCTTTGGTAATTAGTCCGGGACCAGAAACCCCGGTAAAAGCGGGATTGTTAATGCAAGTTTTGCCTACTTGGTTAGAAGCCCTTCCCGTGTTGGGTGTTTGTTTGGGGCATCAAGCCATTGGGGAATACTATGGTGCAAAATTGGTTCAGGCCAAACGACCAAGGCATGGAAAAGTAGATGAAATGAACCATTTGGGTGGTTTATTGTTTAAAGGAGTACCTAAAATATTTAAGGCTACCCGTTACCACTCGCTTATTTTGCAGCATTTGCCCGATTCTTTGATAGGTAATTGTTGGAGTAAGGATGAGTTGATGGCTTTGGAGCATAAAACCCTGCCAATTTATGGATTGCAGTTTCATCCAGAGAGCTGCGAAACAGAATTTGGCTTGACCATGATAAAAAACTTTTTAGATTTGGTGAAAAAAGATAGACGATTCTAAGATTTGTTTATATTTGATTAAGAATAATAATTTGAATGGAATACAATATTCGCAAAGAAGGTAAATTCAATTACATTGATGAAGGTGAAGGAGAGGTTCTTGTTTTGTTGCATGGACTCTTTGGCGCCTTGAGTAATTGGAAGGATGTTTTAAATCATTTTAGCAAAAATCACCGGGTGGTTATTCCCTTGATGCCCATTTTTGAAATGAACATTTTAAAATTAAGCGTGGAAGGCTTGGCCAACTTTATTCATGACTTTATTGAGTTTAAAGGTTTTACTAAAGTTCATTTGTTGGGAAATTCTTTGGGCGGGCATGTAGCTTTGGTGTATATAAAAAAGCACCCAGAAAATGTGCAAACGCTTTTACTAACTGGAAGTTCGGGCTTATACGAAAATGCTTTTGGGGCATCGTATCCCCGCAAAGGCGATAAGCAATATTTAAGAGACCGAATAAGTTTAACCTTTTACGACCCTTCTACCACTACCGATGAATTGGTGGAAGAGGTGTATGGCATTATACAAGATAAGGGTAAGTTATTGCGCATTTTAACCATGGCAAAATCTGCTATTAGACATAATATGCGGAAAGATTTGCCCAATTATCAGATGCCTGTTTGTTTAATTTGGGGTAAACAAGATACAGTAACACCGCCAGAAGTTTGCGAAGAATTTCACAGTTTGTTTCCAAATTCTGAAATGCATTTTATAGATAAATGCGGCCATGCACCCATGATGGAACACCCGCAAGAATTTAATATGCTAGCCGATCAATTTTATAAAAAACATATTCCCATTCAATAAATGTTTGCCAATCAATTTATTTCAAATGAAATCTTCCCTTTAAAGAAGTCGGATTCTGTGGCTTCTGCCGAGGTGTTTATGCAAGATTGTATGGTAAAAGAGCTGCCCATTGTAGAAAGTGGAAAGATTTTGGGCATGGTTAACGAATCTATTCTTCAAAATACAGAACAAACACGAGTGGAAGATTGCATGAACTTGCAAATAGATACTTACACCATTCACGAGTTTGCGCATTACTTTGAATTGTGGCAACGCTTTGAGTTAACAAAATTCGATAGTTTGGCCTTAATTAATTCGGAACAGCAATTTAAAGGAATTGTTGCAGCAAAAGATATTTTAAAGCATTCTTATGGCAAATTGGCTTTGGCACAAGAAGGCTCTTTTTTGATTATTGAAGTTTCGGCTATACAATATTCCTTAGCAGAAATTGCCCGAATTTGCGAAAGCAACGATGCCAAAATTTTACACCTCATGGTTGAACCAAAAGGAAACGACAACAATGCCCTGCATGTTTCTATTAAATTAAATAAACTCTATCTCAACCATGTTATGGCTAGTTTAGATAGATTTGGTTACCATGTAATTCACACCAATTCGCCGCTCGATCCCAACCATAGCTTGGATGATAGGTACAATTGGCTACTCAAATATTTGAATACATAAAAGATGCAATTAGCCATTTTTGGAAAATATTTTAAGGAAGAAAAATTTGAAGAGATTCAGCAATTTTTTGATGTGCTGGTGCAACAAAATATTCCTTTTACTATTTATAGAAAGTACTACGAAGACTGCCTAAGAAATGGCTTACACCTGCCTTTAAATCTAAAGGTTTTTAACGATTACGATGATTTTAACGCGGCTGAAACCGATTTTTTTATCAGCATAGGCGGCGATGGAACTATTTTAAATAGCCTCGAAATTATTCGGCAACATGCCGTTCCGGTGGTGGGCATAAATACAGGCAGATTGGGTTTTTTAGCAGGTGTTGCCGCTTCGGATGCCCACTTATTAGTAGCGCAATTAGACCACGGCGCTTTTACCATAGACAAAAGAACTTTGCTAGAATTAAGTTCTAATAAAAATATGTTTGGCGGCGTAAAGTATGCCCTAAACGATTTTGTGGTGCATAAAAAAGACAGCTCTAGCATGATTACCATTCACACCTATATTAATGGCGAATTTTTAAATTCGTATTGGAGTGATGGTTTAATAATCTCTACCCCAACAGGTTCTACCGGATATAATTTAAGCTGTGGCGGCCCCATTTTGTATCCATCTTCCCAAAGTTTTGTAATTACGCCTATTGCCCCACACAATTTAAATGTGCGGCCCATGATTATTTCCGACCAAAATGTAATTTCTTTTGAGGTAGAAGGTAGAAGTTCCACTTTTTTGGCCACCCTCGATTCGCGCTCTGAAAGCATTAATACCAGTACCCAAATAGCGGTAAAAAAAGCAGATTTCTGTCTGAACCTAATTAGATTAGACGGAGATAATTACCTCAAAACCCTGCGAGAAAAATTGATGTGGGGATTTGATAATAGAAATTTTAGGAACTAAATTTTATTGGGTTTTTTTGTATCATTTTCAGAATACTATGCGTTATTCTTGCGGGTTTCCCAAAAATCAGTATTTTTGCTTTTATGGATAGTTTGAAAAGAAAATTATTATTCGTTTTTACGCTCATTAGTAGCCTGATAGTTAGCGCACAACAAGTTGAAGTTGGACTTATGTTGGGTGCGTCCAACTATTTAGGAGATTTGAGTAATGAAACTTTTGTGATGAAACAGACCCATTTTTCGGGTTCATTGTTTGGTCGCTACAATTTTTCACCCCGTTTAGCCCTGAAAGGAAACTTCGCTTATGGCAGAGTTTCTGGCGACGACAAAAACTTTGTTTCTGAGAAAAGAGATTACGTTTTGAACCAAAATTTGGTGAAGGATTTTGAGTTTAACAAATATAGAAACTTAAATTTCGTTTCTGATATTTATGAATTCTCTATGCATGGAGAATTTAACTTATTACCCAACGACCTCAATGCCTATAATTCTAGGCCTTTTGTGCCTTATGTGTTTTTGGGAATAGGCATTTTCAACTTTAACCCTAAAACAAGCTACAACAATACTACGGTAGAGTTGCAGCCAGTTGCCACCGAGGGTCAAGGGTCTACTACTTACAACGATTTTAAAAAGTACAACCTTACCTCAATTTGTATTCCTGTTGGTTTAGGGTTCAGACAAAAAATTGCCGATGACTTCTTTTTAGGAGTGGAGGCAGGTGTTAGGTTTACCAGCACTAATTATTTAGATGATGTAGGTGGGGTATATGGAAGTCGCTCTGTAATTAGCGGCGCAACCGGCAGAACAGGCTTACATTTATCTGACCGTTCTTGGGAGTTAGCTCCAAGTTCCGACCCTATTAATAATCCCAATCCGCTTTCGGAAGCCTATGTTTTTAATGAAGGCGACAAACGAAGCATGAAAGAAACCTTTAAGAACGATATGTATTTTATGGTTGGTATTACCTTATCATACACCCTTCGCTTTAGGGGACAGGGTTGCCCTCAATTTTAGTTAGAATGAAAAACGGGCTTCTATTATTATTATTCCTTTGTTTCAATTTGCTGAGCCAAGCCCAAAAAACTGAGTTGGGTATTCAGTTGGGTGCAGGCACCTATTACGGTGATTTAGCGCCCAGTGTAAGTTTTAACGAAACACACCCAGCGGGAGGAATATTTATTAGAAGAAATTTGAATAATACTTGGGCTTTCAAAACAGAATTAAATAGGTATACGGTTTCTGGAAACGACAATAATTTTGCCTACAATGCGGCCAGAAACTTGAGTTTTCAAAGTCATATCAATGAGGCAGCCATGCTTATTGAGTTTAATTACCTAAAATATGGTCCGTATGTATTAGATAAGAAATATACATCTTATGTTTACGTAGGTGTAGCAGGGTTTCAATACAATCCGCAAGCCCAATTGCGCGGGGTTTGGTACGATTTAAGCGATTATAGAACCGAGGGAGTTTCGTATAGTAAATTGGCCATGGCCATTCCTTTTGGCATTGGTTTTAAATACATGGCAAGCAAAAAATTTGCCTTTGAATGTCAAGTTGGATTTAGAAGAACATTTACCGATTATTTAGACGATGTGAGTACTGTTTACCCAGATGTGGTAGCCAGGTTTGAACAAAGTGGATTAATTGGTGCCACATTAACCGATAGGTCCATAGAAAAAGAAGGAATACCAAGTTATAAATTGGGGTATAAAAGGGGCGACCCCAACACGAAAGATTGGTATATGAGTTTTACCATTGGTTGTGCCATGCGACTCAATACCAGATCTAAATGTGCAAGATTTTTTTAATAGTGAGCTGGCTAGCGAAGAGAATAACATGAGTTTGAAAGATAAGTTAATAGCAGATAAAATGCCCCAACACATTGCCATTATTATGGATGGTAATGGAAGATGGGCAAAAGGTAAGGGGAAGTTTAGAATCTTTGGACATCAAAATGGTGTTTCAACCGTAAAAACGATTACGGAAGCTTGTGCAGAAATTGGGGTGAAGTACTTAACTTTATATGCTTTTTCAACAGAAAATTGGAGCAGGCCAGCTATTGAAGTGCGCGCTTTGATGGAATTATTGGTAGATACCATGCGCAAAGAATTGCCTACGCTAATGAAAAACGGTATTCGTTTATCGTTTATAGGAAACCAAAGTGATTTACCTGAAAAATGCCAAAAGCAAATTCAAGTAACCATGGAAGAAACCAAAGATAATAGCCGCATGAACCTAGTTTTGGCACTGAGCTATAGCGCGAAATGGGATTTGGTTCAGGCCGTAAAAAATATTAGCTTAGATACCTTAGCAGGCAAAATTGATGCTGCCGATATCAACGATAAATTAATAGACAAATACCTCTCTACCCATTGGATGCCACACCCAGAATTGTTAATAAGAACCAGCGGCGAAAAAAGAATTAGTAACTTTTTGCTATGGGAAATCGCTTATAGTGAGCTGTACTTTACAGAAAAATTATGGCCCGATTTTACAAAAGAGGATTTATATGATGCGATTTATGATTTTCAAAACAGAGAAAGACGATTCGGTAAAACGAGTGAGCAATTAAGTAGTTAATATGAACCAAAAGAGTCTATTATATTTGGTGCTGTGTTTGCTTCTAGCTTCACAATTTACCTATGCGCAAAATCAAGTGTCTAAAGATGATACCTTGGCGGCAAAATCTAAGGATGCTTATTTTAATATGAACTACAATAACCCTCGTCAATACATTATTGGTGGGGTAGATATTGTTGGAACCGAGTATTATGATAAAAGTGTGCTCGTTGTTTTAAGTGGTTTGCAGGTTGGACAAAAAATAAGGATTCCATCTGAAGACATTACTAAGGCCATCAATAATTTATGGAAACAAAAGTTGTTTGAAGACGTACGATTATTGGTAAGCAAAATTGATGATGATGAGATTTTCTTTGAAATACAAGTGAAAGAAAAACCCCGCTTATCTAATTTTACCATTAAAGGGTTAAAGAAAAGTAAAGCAGAAGAATTACGCGAGGCGCTAACTTTGAAGGCCGGGCAGATTATTACCGAAAACGTATTAAATAGCACCAACCGAGAGATTAAATTGTTTTACGAAGAAAAAGGATTTTTAGATGCTTATGCCACTTTTGAGCAAATTCCAGACGATTTAAAACGAAATACGGTTAAGCTAAGAATTAATGTAGATAGAGGAAAAAAAGTGACTATTTCTCAACTTACTTTTTCGGGTAATACTACCATAGAATCTAAGAAGATTAGAAAAGTAATGAAAGATACCAAGCCAAAGCGTTTCTTCTTTACCAAATCTAAATACATTGAAGAAAAATATGTAGAGGATAAGCAGAAAATTATAGACAAATATTTGTCGATGGGTTACCGAGATATACAGGTAGTTTCCGACTCTATTTGGCGCGATAAAAAAGGAGTGCGCATTCATGTTAACCTTTTTGAAGGAAGGAAATATTACTTTAGAAACTTAACATTTGTAGGAAACGCAAAATATAAATCGGAAGACTTACACAAAATTTTACGCATTAGGCCAGGTGATGTTTACGACCAATCTATCTTAGACCAACGCTTAAATATGAGTCAGGATGGCGGTGATATTAGCACGCTTTACATGGATGATGGTTATTTGTTTTTTAGGGTTGAACCCATAGAAGTGCTTATAGAAAATGATTCGATAGACATTGAAATACGCATTGCAGAAGGTACGCAGGCATACATAAACATGGTTACGGTAAAAGGAAATTCTAAAACCAGCGACCATGTAATTTTAAGAGAATTACGCACCAAGCCGGGTATGTTATTTAGTAGAAGTGATGTTACACGTTCCTTGCGCGAACTTTCGCAAATTGGGTATTTTAATCCAGAGGCTTTAAATGTAAACCCAGTGCCAAACCCGGTTACAGGAACTGTTGATATTGAATACAAAGTAGAAGAGAGGCCAAACGACCAGATTGAATTAAGTGGTGGTTGGGGAGCAGGATTTGTGGTAGGAACTTTAGGTTTAACCTTAAATAATTTTTCTGCCAGAAAAGCACTCGAAGCAAAAAATTGGGCACCTATTCCAAGTGGTGATGGTCAACGACTTTCTTTACGCGCACAAACAAATGGAACCTTTTTTCAATCGTATTCGGCTAGTTTTACCGAGCCATGGTTGGGTGGTAAAAGGCCAAATGCCCTTACTGTTTCTTTGTTTCATTCTATCCAATCAAACGGCCGCCAAGGAGAGCTGCGCTCTGGCTTATATACAACAGGGGTAATGGTAGGTTTGGGTAAAAGATTACGCTGGCCCGATGACTTTTTTACGCTTCATTACCAATTGGGATATCAATTATATAACAATGATCCAGATATTGCGGGCAATGTGTTTTGGTCTACCATTCCAACGGGTAAATCAAATAATTTAAGTTTTAAGGTTACCTTGGGTAGAAACTCTTCCAACCAATTAATTTATCCGAGTGCCGGTTCAAACATAACCATGTCTATGCAGGTTACGCCGCCGTATTCCATGTTTAATGGCGTAGATTATACCAAGGCAGATGCCATAAATAAAACCAAATGGCTCGAATTTTACAAATGGAAGTTTGATGCTACCTGGTTTAATAAATTGGCCGGCGATAAGCGCCCATTGGTATTAATGACCCGCATAAACTTTGGGTATATTGGGGCATTTAATCAAGCCAAAGGCATTACGCCATTTGAGCGCTTTTGGGTAGGTGGTTCAGGACTTACAGGTTTTAATTTAGATGGCAGGGAGTTGGTGGCTTTGCGTGGATATCAAGATAATTCTTTAACCCCTTTTGCTTTAAATCCACTTACGGGAAATGTGCAGCAAACGGGAGCTTCCATATACAACAGATATACAATGGAGTTAAGGTATCCAATCTCATTAAATCCACAAGCTACCGTGTTTCCATTGGTTTTTGCTGAAGCTGGTGGTACTTGGCTCGATCCAAAAAAATTCAATCCGTTTGAGGTTAATCGTTCTTATGGTGTGGGTGTTCGTATATTTTTACCTATGTTTGGTATGATTGGGTTAGATTATGGTTGGGGTATCGATTTACCGCCTAATCATCCTAGTCCGGCCAATGTAAATGGCGGTAATTTTCACTTTTTATTGGGACAACAATTTTAATTTTAAAGTATGAGAAAGATTGTTTTAGGATTGCTAATGCTAGCATTCGGTTTGAACCAAAGTTATGCGCAGCGTTTTGCGTATGTAGACACAGAATATATTTTAGACATGCTTCCCGAGTATAAATCGGCGCAAAAGCAATTGGATTTAATTGCCGAAACTTGGCAAAAGGAAGCGGAAGAGAAAAAAGCTGAAATTGATAAAATGTTGCAAGATTTTCAAGCAGAGCAAATTTTATTAACCGCCGAGCTAAAGAAAAAGAAAGAAACCGACATTAAGTTAAAAGAAGCTGAACTGAAAGAGTTTATGAATAAAAAGTTCGGTTATGAAGGCGAATTATTTAAGAAAAGACAAGAATTAGTGAAGCCAATTCAAGATAAAGTTTTTGATGCATGCCAAAACATTGCAAAAAAAAGTGCCTTAGACTTTATATTTGCCAAGGGAGGAGAAATGATAATGATGTACAGCAATGCTCGATATGATAAAAGCGATGAAGTACTCATAGAGTTAGGCGTAAATGTGACCAAAAACAAAGGAAGCGCGCCTGAACAAAATTCAGCTCCAAACAATGGCCCAACTCAACGACCAGGTGGAGGAAGGTAATTGGCACGATTTTAGAATACGAAATAATAATAAATAAAACAGAAAAATGAAGAACATGTTAAAATCTATGGTTGCCTTGTTTGCTATCTTAATATTGGCAAGCAGCAACGTAAATGCTCAAAAATTTGGTTATGTAGACTTGCAAGAATTAATGCAATTAATGCCAGAATACAAAAAAGCCAATACAGATATGGAAGCTTTTGGAAAATCGTTGGAAGATGAGTTGAAAAAATTAAGCGATGAATTTCAAAAGAAAGTGGCCGATTACCAAAAAGGTGAAAAAACCATGAATGAAGCTATCCGCGATTTAAAACAAAAAGAATTGCAAGATATGCAAAGTCGTATCCAGGAGTTTCAACAAGCTGCTCAAGAAAATATACGTAAAAAAGAAGCTGATTTGTTAAAGCCAATTATCGAAAAAGCAAAAACTGCCATTAGTCAGGTTGCCAAAGAAGGTTCTTATAGCTATATTTTTGATAGCAGCGTGGCTGGTTTCTTATACAAGCCAGAAGGCGATAATGTATTAGCCGCAGTTAAAAAGAAGTTAGGAATTATTTAATTATCGATTTTTTAGAAGAAAAGCCGATTCCCATTTGGGTATCGGCTTTTCTTTTTTTATCTTGCCCTATCATGAACCATACTTTTAAAGCAAATCAACCCATCGGAATTTTTGATTCTGGTATTGGTGGACTTACCGTTGCGCGCGCCATAACCAAGTTATTGCCCAATGAGCAAATCATCTATTTTGGTGATACCGCCCACATGCCTTATGGCGAGAAAAGTGCGGAGGCCATTAAGCATTATTCTATCAAAATTGCAGAGTTTTTGAAGTTTAAAAATTGCAAAATGATTGTAATTGCCTGTAATACTGCCTCTGCTGCTGCTTATAAATCGGTGGTAAAAAGTACTGGCATGAAAGATTTGGTGGTAAATGTGATAGACCCGGCGGTAGATTATGTAGTAAAAAATCATTACCGACAAAAAGTGGGGGTTATTGCTACCAAGCGTACCATTAGTTCTAATGTATATGCTAAGCGCATTGAGACTTTAGATCCTGTTTCTGATGTAGTACAATTGGCAACACCCTTGTTGGCACCTATGATTGAAGAAGGATTTTATAATAATAAAATCTCGCAAACCATTATTAATAGCTATCTATCTAAATCCAAATTGAGTAAAATAGATGCCTTAATATTGGGCTGTACACACTATCCACTTATTAAAGGGGAGATTCAAAAGTTTTATGGTAAATCGGTAGAGGTTATTGATAGCAGCGAGATTGTGGCTTTATACGTGAAGCAAGTATTAGAAAAACACCAACTATTGAACGATGCCAAAAGCAGCGTGTTTAGTTTGGGTAAAAAGTCTCAATTTTTTGTAAGCGATTACACCCAAAGCTTCGAAGAAACTAGCAAGATTTTCTTCGACGAAAAAGTGAAGTTGAAACAGTTTAATATTTGGGAGGAGTAGGTTTTTGGATTGTTGCTAATGAGAAATTTTACATCCATATTTATAGGACTACTTGGAATATTTATTTCATGTGGAGATTCCTCTTCCTCTACAGGATGCGGTACGGATTTTTTTTCGAATGAATACTCTGTTGGTTCTATTGATTTAGATTCAGTCACTAATCATTGGATGCTTCCTAAAAACATGAGTTCATTGTTGTTTAAAAATTCTAATGGTGGTGAATTTAGATTTGATGTTAAGAATTTTGGCCCTTTTAATAAACGTTATAATTTGTTTTTAAATCAAAAAGTAACTGGTCCTTGCGTAAGAAAGGATTATGTTTATGTAAATTCTACCTATAAATCATCACAAATTGGGAGTATTGATGTTCCTTTTATAATTAATATTGAGCAGCTAAAAAATATTGATGAAAGACGATTTACAGATACCCTCGATCTTTCCTTGGCCAAGATAAAAAGAATATCCGATCGGATTAAAGTACGAATTGGATATAGCGAGGCATTTTTCAAAATACCAGATTCAAGCAGCTACTTAATTCCTAGTTTGCAATTAGTTGATTCTATATATTCCAATGTTTATGCAGTGCCAACAGAATTAAATATGGGCTTAGATTATGTTTACTTTCAACGTGATTATGGTATTTTAGGGTTTAAATTTTCAACGAATGAAATATGGGTTCGAAAATAATTTACTTATGTATTTTGGTGCCTTTCTTTTTTGTTTCTTGCGGTTGTCCAGAAGAGGACGATATTATTTCTACACGCACTAGCGAACAAAAAGTTTGGCTTTCAGAGGCGCCAAACGATACCTCAATTATTTATGTGAAATCATCCAATGGACTTTCAGATATTTTTATTATTTATTTTGGAAAAACCGAAAGAAAGGATAAAACTGGAAATACTTGTTCAGCTCAAGAGGTAACTGAAAAGATTCACTTAGAATATTTTTCAGGCATTGCTGGATACTATTTTTACTTTGATATTTTTCGAAATAATAATTCTTATGTTCTAAACACAGAGGTAAAGTTGGGAGGGAGTATAAGTAGTTTTTCGTCTAGAATTATGGTGGATATTGATAATCCAAATAATATAAAAAGTGCTTTTTTTTACCCTTATTCCTCCAATATTGATAAAGGGTATTTATTTTATGGAGATTCTGTAATTAATGGAAAATCATATTCAGATTTATATATAATGAATTTACCCTATAACGAAGAGGTGAAACCATTAACTATTACTCAATTTATTATTTCAAAAAGGAAAGGGTTAGTGGCTTATAAAACTAAGAATGGAGCGGATTGGTATTTAGAACTTTAATTGTCTTTTTTCAAAAGGATTGTTTCCCATAAAACCGATGCATACTTATGATGTGCGGGATGCTGAGGCAAGATAACAGGATGAAAAAGATACCTAGGTAAATTTCTTGGTAATAGCTTGTAAATAGGGCTATAATTATAGCACCACCTAGGCTAAAGGGCAGTGATTGAAGCCATAGGATTTTTGGTTTTATGTGGAGTTCTTGTTTTAAATGACTCCAACCATGTAAGCTGTGCTGAAATATAAAGTAAATTCCAAAAGTGATAAGCAAGGGTAAAAAACTAGCCAACAAAAGATAGCTTAAGGTTAATGCCATTTGCTTTGATTTATACAAATAGATATAGGCTGAACCTATTCCTATAAAAGCGGTTTTGATGATCCATAGGCCGCTTGCTGATACCTCTGCTAATACCTCATTTGTTTTTAATAAGCTAATATGTTTTAATATCATCTTGGTTTCTTCGAAGTGGCCTGTTAGCATCACCATTAAAATGGTAAAACCCCACAGAAATGTTTGGGTCGACCCAACCAACCCCCATTCTTTAAAATCTGCTTGTCCGAAATGCCACGCCGAATAAAAGATAAATAGGAGTAGGGCAAAGTCGGGAATAAGGTACCAAAGCACACCAATGCCCGCTGCTTTAGATAAATACTTTATAATAAATGGCAATAGAAAGTACTTGCTTGCTGGTTTTTTGCTGGTAAGATGATCGAGGGCACCGTGGGTTAAACCAATAAACAAAAAGCCAAGCGCTAAGATACCCCAACTTAATATTTCGAAATGGAGTGCTTGTAGGAGGATGGCCAAGCAGGTGGCGATGCTTGCTATGCTTACCGGAGCTATTTTCCTGGCTAAGAAAGCAATATCTTTAAGGGCAAATTGTAAGAACAGCAAGATGGGTAAACGACAAAATATTTTTAATTCTTGCGCCATTGTGGTTCTCTCGTTTAAAAAGGATAATACCCTTTTAGTTTCTATGGCAGTAAATAATTGGGTAAAAATTACCTTTCCTTTTTCTGGTTTTAATTCTAATATTTTTAAAAGCAATCTATCGTAAAAGGCAAATCTTTTTGCTTTGGGTTTTTCGGCCAAAGGCTGATTTTGGGCAATGGATTGGCTTAACTCGTTTGCATGAATGGCCATTGCGTGAAAGGCGTAGCCTGTAGTTGGTTTAATTAAATTGGCTTTAGCGCCAGTGAATATCCAATTAGGGTGAATTTGTTTATGGGTAAGGCTGGCCGACGACATAGGAATAATGCCTTTTTCTGATTCTATAACGCGGTAGGATAAACCTTTTTTTTGGAGTTGCTCTTTTAAAATTAACTCGGCTTGTGCTTGGGTAATAGGTTCAGACCCAAAACAAGTTACCTCAAACAATGCGTGATTTTTGGAGAAAGGCAGCACATACAAAAATTGGCAACTGTTGTTTTGCGGGATATCAAAATCCATCATTGTAACGGCTTTGTTATCTATTTCTCCCGCTATAATTTCTACTTCCAAACCATAGAAGGATTGGTATAAATGACTTTCGTTTTTTTGTGGCGCTTGGTACTTTGTTAGGCTGCTATCAAATACTTTTTTGGCAATGATGCTTGTGTTATCCAAAGTGAGTTGGAACGAGTTATCAATCACTTCTAATTTACCATCAAAAGAGGTTTCAAAATAGGTATGATTAATTTGAGGTAAAACAGATTTAACCTCATTGTAAACATCAATACCTCTTATGTGTAAATAGCTCAAAGGAGAAATGGTTTCAAGGTTTTTACCAACCCTAATTTCATCCCATTGATACTTTACTAAGTGTTGAAGATTTAGTTTTTCGAGTTCATATTTATCCGACCAAAAGCAGAATGTTCTGTCGTTTACGTTTTTCTTTTGGGGTTCTATGATGGCTATTTGTTTATGGGCAAATAGATTTTTCTTAAACATGTTTAATAGCAACAAGCTATTGGCTGCTCCCAATCCAATGAATAGGTAATCAACTTTGTATAACTTGTTTGCCATGTTTTAGGTAATAAAATAGGGATATACTTGTGAAAATATATCCCTATTCATATTTGTAAAAATTAGTCCTCAGCGTTTCTACTTAAAGTGTAAATAACTAAACCAAAACCAATTTTGTTGATGGCATCAGCGATGTTGTATACGATGTCCATAGCATGAGTTGCTGCGGCAGGGTCGCTTACCAATTGAATACCGAATAATCCACCTGGGGTTCCAAGGATATAACCTAAAGGATAAATAGCCCAACCAACCAATACGAACCAAGCCAATACTCTTGTAGCTTTTGCTACTTGTACGCCAGCTGATTGAGATAGTTTTGCAACTTCACCAAACCAGATTAAGTAAACGATGTAGAAATAAGCGGCACCTGAGATAACACCCCAGAGAACACTGTTTTCTCTGTCGATAGTTTCACCAAAATAACCTGTTACCAACATCACTAAAGAAGCGGCGATAAGTTTCCACAATAATCCAATTTTAGCGCCGGCTTTCTTGGTAATTAAGTAGAATTCAACACACATCAAAGGTACAGTAAGAATCCAATCTACGTATCTAAAGAATGTTGGCGAATCGCCCGTTGCGAGGTTGTAGCCTCTCATGTAATAGTAATGTACAGCAGCAATAAAGGTAATTAAACCTGATACTAAAACTGAAGTACGCCATTTTTGAGGAGTGTTACCTAGCTCAAAAAAGAAGAAAACAGACGCGGCCATCATGGCCATTGTTCCGATAAAAAATGTGAATGCCACATAATTATCGCTAGCGATTTTTAAATGTTCCATTTGTGTTTTGTTTAATTTTTGTCAATAAAAGTTCAACAAAACCTGTTTTCAAATTGTTTTAATTTTTTTAAAATTAATTTGGATAAATCTTATAAAATGCCTATTAAATCTCACTTTTTGACTCAAAAAAAATATTTTAACATTGAAAATCAAATATTTAAAATTCTTTTATTTGTATACTTTTCGCGTAAATATGACACAGCGTTCAACTGGGATTTCACTTAAAGCACAAGTTTTGCAATTGAGTGAAGGTTTGAGAATCGGCGAGGTTATATGATTTCCAGGAGTAATTTTTCTTTTCGTCGCTTAAAACATGGTAAAAAATTTGGGCTTCTAAGCGGCACATTTCTGCGCTTTCACCACTAGATTTATTGGTTTCATACCAATAGGAGGCAAGAGCGGGGTAGGCCGAGTAAGATAATTTGTAGAGATATTTGGTATCGGCTATTTTATTGGTTTGAAGCGAATAATTGATGTGATGTTGGGCAATGTGTTTGTCCCAATTTATGGTGCTGGCGCCTATCAAAAGTGTATACCAAATAAAAGAATTGGTTCGAACCAAAAAGTAGTTGCTGCGTTGGTATTGAATTTTATAAAATGTAAGGAATAAACCAATGATTGAGCAGGCCAGAAAAAAGTAAACACCAATGCGTTTGTAGGTATATAATTCTGTTTCGTGGATGTACAAATAGTTTCTGTAAGCAGCGGTTAAAATTAACCAGACATTTAGGGCAATCCAAATATAGCTGAGTGTTTTTGTATGCGAATTTTGGTTAAAATTTTGGCTGCCTCTAAATACCCACAAGATAATGGAAACGGCAAGAATGATAGACCAAATGAGCGCGTCTACACCTTGGTGAACATATTCAGAATAGCTAAGTCCTTGAGGCATTATTTGATTGGATAGGTGGTAGGTATCTATTAGGTTTACGAGCAGCAATAATAGGTTCAAGCCGAAAAATATTATTTTGGCCATAAATTGTTCGGTTGTTTCTGTTATGGCAATTCCAAGAATAGCGTAAGATTTGTATGCTGATTTAGCCAGATAATTTCCCAATTTTGATTCGCTTTGGGCAAGTTTGTTTAGGATATAAGGTTTGAAAAAAGTACTTAGTAGAAAAACGCCAAATAGGTAGTGAATGATAAGGGGTAGGGAGATAAATTCTGTGTTTAAATTTTTAATGAATTGGTCGAAGCCTGCGCTCATATTTCTATATATGGCAAAGAAAATTATAAAAATGAGGGCACTAAAAATTCCAGCAAATTTGTAATTGATATTTTTCTCGGTAGGTATTTCATCTTGGTTTGTTTGTTGGGCTGTTTTATTAAACATGGCAATAAATTTTATGAAAGGTGTGCTAATCCAAGCATACAATGCATGCAGCAGATTGCTGATTAAATTTTGATTTTCTACCACAAGGTTGATGGAGAGCATAAGCAGGGCAGTAATGTTGGCAAGTATGGATAAAAAGTGCCCGTGGAGGAGCGCGGCTGTGGAAGAGAGCAGGGCGGCAGCACTAAAAATTAGATTGGATTTAAGGAGCATTTTTTGCGGATGAATCCAGCATTGGAGGCCAATGAGGATGATATTTAAAAGCAAAATGTTTACCCCAATTCCTTCTTGGTAAATTAAAAATGTGTAGGCTATGCCTGCTGCTAAACTGATTTTGTTGGTTTTCATTTTTTTTGTATTATTTAAAAGTGCTTTGAGTTTCAAAGTAAATGGGTAAAAAAATATAGTTTATGATTTCAGTAATTTTTCGAGGGCATTTAGGTGAACTTTAAATTCGGCCTTACCCAGTTTGCTTGCCTCAAAAACGGTATGTGGTTTTTTGCCAATAAAGTTTTTATGAACCAGCACATATTCGAGTTTTTCGAGGGCACTAATATGACTGGCTAAATTGCCATCTGTAAGATTTAGAAGCTCTTTCATGGTATTAAAATCTACCTGGTCGTTTACCATTAGCACCGACATGATTCCGAGGCGAATTCGGCTTTCGAAGGCCTTATTTAATTGCGCTATGTTAAAAGAATTTGCCAAAATACTGCTTATTTTTTTTCGAAAGTAAAATAGGCGATGGTGCCATAAATAATATGAACTAAACCAAAACCCAATGCCCAAAATAGGAGTCCGTGGTTTATAAAAACAGCGGCAAGTAAGCCAAGGCTAATCTGAACCAAACCCAGGTATTTAATATGCTCAAAAGTATATTTACTGGCATTTACAAGAGCTAGTCCGTAAAACACCAAAGTAGCAGGAGCCACCATTCCGGTATATCCTTGAACTACCATAATAAGGCAAAACATACCGCCTGTTGCCAAGGGAATAGCCATATTGTACATGAGTTGTTTACCAGAGTTTGTCCAAACTTTTTCGCCCGCTTTTCTTGCTTTTTTAACAGTGAGGTAAGTTGAGGTAAAAAGCGATAATACCAAAACCGATAAGGCGTCTATTAAGAAGAAGGTAACAAAGGGCATATTCATTTCTCCTTTTTCGTTTTTAGCATATTCAAAGTAGGGCAAATTGCCATGTTTGGTTTGTAAATAAAGATAGGCAGCTGCTGCACCCGCCAATGCAAATAATCCAACAAAAACACCCGACAGGCCATTTAATGATAAAAAACGAGATGAGCGTTCCATCATTTTGCGGATGTCGTGGAGGGCTTCTAATTGTTCTTCGGTATTCGACATATAAAAGTACTTTGAACTGCAAAGCTAACTTTGATTTTTATATTTCCAAATTTTGGTTCAAAATAAATTCATATTAAAAATTGTAAAAGAAAAGGGTAACCCAAACAGCCAATTAATTTTTCTTAAATACCGGATTTTATTTAAACCAGCTCTCTATTCTGGGTTTATGTTTTGCAAAGGTTTGATAGTTAGTTTAAAGCAAAAGTAGGTATCAGAAATGTTTCGTTCTAGAAAGCTGGAATATGCCCTGTTATCTATCTGGCATTTGTACCATACTTGTTCTAAGGTGCTTTATAAAACATTATTTTAGTGGACACTTAAAATGCTATGCATGGTTTTATTGAAGTGTCCACTAAAATAACATCTGTAACATTAAGAATCAATTAATCGAAAAAAATCTATATGAGTAAAAAGAATGAGCTTCTAATTCAAGAGCGAATTACAAAGGCTATTTATGTAATTCGGGGGCAAAAAGTAATGATAGATAGTGAATTGGCTGAAATGTATGAGGTTGAAACGAAAGTTTTAAATCAGGCAGTAAAAAGAAATATTTCACGCTTTCCTGAAGATTTTATGTTTCAATTGTCCATAGAAGAATGGGAAAACTTGAGGTCGCAATTTGCGACCACAAGTTGGGGAGGTAGAAGAACACCTCCATATATGTTCACCGAACAAGGTGTTGCCATGCTTTCATCTGTGCTAAATAGTCAAATAGCTATTCAAGTAAATATCTCAATTATGCGGGTATTTGTGAATATGCGGCAATGGGCTAGCAATTATGAAGAACTGGTTAAGAAAATTGATGAAATAAACCTAACCCAAGGGGAGCATAATGAACATATACGTAATATCTATCAAATTATCGAAGATTTGGTTCAGCCATCATTTACAGAAAGGAAGCCAATTGGATTTAAAAGAGCATAATCGTGGTAAACCAATAACATAATATTAAATAGTTTTTGTGCTGAACCGATAATACCGAATGCATATCTGTAATAGTCCAATATAATTGGACTAAACATCTATTGCGTCGGTATTTACCATGTATGTTTTGGTCTAAATTATAAATCAAATTGGTATAATTATCATAATACTAGGATAGTAAAGAAGAATTTTATATAAAAAGTATGAATATTTTAAATAGGGTTTTATTGATGTGGCAAACAGCATCTGTAGCATTAAGAACCAATTAATCGAAAAAAAACTATATGAGTAAAAAGAATGAGCTTCTAATTCAAGAGCGAATTACAAAGGCTATTTATGTAATTCGCGGACAAAAAGTAATGATAGATAGTGAATTGGCTGAAATGTATGAGGTAGATACGAAAGTTTTAAATCAGGCAGTAAAAAGAAATATTTCACGCTTTCCCAAAGATTTTATGTTCCAACTTAGTGCCAATGAATGGGAAAACTTGAGGTCACAAATTGTGACCTCAAGTTGGGGATGAGGGAGGAAGTATTTTCCTACGACAAATTCACAATTTCGCCATTTACAAAATCGATGATGTTGGCGGCGGGTTCTTTGGGTAAGCCTGGCATACGCATAATTTCGCCGGCTACTGCTACCACAAAGCCTGCGCCGTTGTTTATTACCAAGTTTTCGATGTGTATGTTAAAGCCTTCGGCAGCTCCTACTAAAGCGGCATTGTCTGTAAAGCTAAACTGGGTTTTGGCTATACATACAGGCATCGCATCGCCTCCTAATTCTTTGATTTTTTTGAGCGCAGTCTTGGCGTTCTTGCCAAAAGTAATGCTGCTGCCTTTGTATATTTTGGTGACAATCTTCTTGATTTTTTCTTCAATTGGATCAGCCATTTCATAGGTGTGTATAATGGGTTTAGACGGATTGTTCTCTACAATCTCCACAACCTTTTTAGCCAATGCCACTGCGCCCTCTCCGCCTTTGGCAAAGCCTTCGTTAATGGCAAAATGGGCGCCTTTTTCTTTGCACCAATTTTCTATATAACTAATTTCCTCCTCCGTATCAAAGCCAAATTTGTTTAAAGCCAATACCACAGTCTGACCAAATTGTTGCAAGTTTTCTATGTGGCGTTCTACGTTTTTAATTCCTGCTTTTAATCCTTCTAAGTTGGGTTGCTTTATTAATTTCTCATCCACCTTTCCATGCAATTTAATAGACTGCGTGGTGGTAACCAATACCGTTGCTTTTGGCGCAATACCTGCGGCTCTGCACTTAATGTTTAAGAATTTTTCGCCCCCTAAATCGCTGCCAAATCCGGCTTCGGTTACGGCGTATTCGCCAAATTGCATGGCTGCTTTGGTGGCCATAATACTGTTGCATCCGTGGGCAATATTGGCAAAGGGTCCGCCATGTATAAAAGCTGCGCCGCCCTCTATGGTCTGAACCAAATTTGGGTTCACGGCATCTTTCAATAAAGTAACAATGGCACCCGCTACGCCTAAGTCTTTTACATAAAAAGGTGTGCCATCGTATTTGTATCCAATTAAAATATTTTCGATGCGTTTTCTTAAATCATCCATCGAAGTAGCCAAGCAGAAAATGGCCATAATTTCGCTGGCGGGTGTAATATCAAAGCCCGTTTCTGTAGGAATGCCATTGCTACTTCCGTTCAGGCCACTAAGCATGTAACGCAGACTTCTATCGTTTACATCCAATACCCTGCGCCATACTATTTGCTTTAAACCATTGGGGTTATTTTTATTAAAATATTGGTAGTTATCTATCAAAGCAGCCAAGGTATTATTGGCCGAAGTTATCGCATGAAAATCACCTGTAAAGTGCAAGTTGATATCTTCCATGGGCAATACCTGCGAGTAGCCACCGCCTGCGGCGCCACCTTTCATACCAAAAACCGGACCTAAACTAGGTTCACGCAAAGCTACAATGGCTTTTTTGCCAATTTTATTTAAGCCCTGAGCCAAAGCAACCGAGGTAGTTGTTTTACCAGAGCCACTTTTGTTTGGAGTAGTGGCCGTAACCAAAATTAAATTACTTTGAGCAATTTTTGCTTCATCCATTTGGTAAGCAACTTTGGCTTTGTATTTACCGTATTGCTCCAATTGGTCTTCGTTTACACCAATTTTGACTGCAATGTTTTGAATAGGTTCAAGCTTTACTTCACGCGCAATTTCAATGTCTGATTTCATAATTTGTTTGGTATTGTTTAGTGTCAAATTAATGCTTTAAATTTGGAAATAGCAAAGTGTAAAAAGCAATTTCATTTGATTTTTGTCATTTTTGGTATTTAAAAAACAAGCTAATGTTTACATTTGAGAAAGTTTAAAAAGAATGGAAATAGCAATTTTGTTATTTGTTGTGGGACTTATGTTTTATCACCAAGCGGTGTTAAAAGGGAAACTCGAGTCTATGCATGGCCGAATTTGGGAGGCAGAAAATGCCTTACATGCAATAAAAAGGCAGCTAGAAAAGTCGGTTCAAACCGAAACCAAAAGCAATATACCGCCACCCCCAACTGAACCCATAAAAGAAGAAGTTGTGGTGCCTCCATTATCTACTTTTAAAACCATTGGTTACACAGAAGTAGAAGAAATAGAAATGCAGGTTGAGCCTCCTGTTTCCGAGCCATTGGCTGCCTATGAGCAAACAGAATTGCCTGTTGTTGAAGAGCCAGAAGAAACGCTTTCGTGGTATGATAAATTTAGCAAAAATAACCCAGATTTGGAGCGATTTATTGGTGAAAATTTAATCAGTAAAATTGGTATTGCCATTTTGGTTTTGGGCATTGGTTATTTTGTGAAATTTGCCATCGATAAAAATTGGATAAACGAAATTGCCCGCGTAGGAATTGGTATTTTAGCCGGTGGCATTGTGTTGGGTTTTGCTCATTATTTGCGGGCTCAGTTTAAAGCTTTTAGCAGTGTTTTAGTAGCAGGCGGAATTTCGGTGTTTTACTTTACCCTTGGCATTGCTTTTCAAGAATATCATATTTTTTCGCAAACCATAACCTTTGTTTTACTTACTGTTGTTACGGCCTTTAGTGTATTTATTTCATTGGCTTATGATAGGCAAGAATTGGCCATTTTATCTGTAATTGGCGGCTTTGCCGCGCCGCTTATGGTGAGCACAGGCGAAGGAAATTACATCGTTTTATTTAGCTATTTATTGCTCCTAGATGCCAGTTTATTGGTGCTGGCATTTTACAGAAATTGGTCGGTTTTAAACGGCGTTACCTACCTGCTTACTGTTTTAATGTATGGCATTTGGCTGAACCAAAAAGTGTTGCAACAAGAAGTTTCAGAAGCCATCCCTTACTTGGGAGCATTGCTTTTTGCCGCTGCCTTTTATGTTATATTTACCTTCAGTAATTTAATTAATCAGGTAAAAGAAAAGCAAGCTTTTAGGAGCTACGAATTAAGTTTAATTATAAGCAATACTTTTTTGTTTTTTACTTGCGGTATGCTGGTGCTAAACGTATATAATCCGCAGCTAAAAGGAATATTTACTTTGCTTTTGGCCCTATTTAATTTTGGCATTACCTATTATATTCATGGCAATACTAAGGTAGATAAAAATCTTTTTTACTTATTGGTTGGATTAACCTTAAGCTTTGTTACCCTTGCCGCGCCATTACAATTGGATGGCAATTATATTACCTTGTTCTGGGCGGCCGAGGCAAGCTTATTATTGTGGTTATCTCAAAAATCGCAGTTGAGCATTTATAGGTTTGTTTCTATTCCTATTTTGCTCTTGGGTATTATAAGCATGCTGATAGATTGGAACCAATTGTATGCCGGCGATGAAATTTTACGTCCTGTATTTAATGCAGCTGTTATAAGCTCTGTTAGTATCATCATCAGTTTGTTTGTATACCTACGCCTATTAAAACAAGATACAGAACCAAGTTATCATTTTATGGGAATGGCAATGCAACAAGCACAACAAAGCAAATGGATACAATATTTACTTTTGCCAATTTTGTATTTCGCAGGCTTTTTTGAATGTCAGTACCACGTGTACACTGTGTTTGAATTTAGCCTACAAGCAGAATCATTTTTGTTGTTGTACCACCTCCTTTTTGTGAGTATTTTATTTTACCTATACGGCAAACAAAAAGGGTATCTATATGCCAATGTTGTAATGGTGTTGGGATTGCTGAGTTTGGTCGGGTATAGTTACTATTTTGGCATTGCTTATATCCGTGAAATTAATTTTATCATAGGAGCCAAAGGTGGAACAGCTTATGCCTATTGGGCACATTACCTCTGCCTTGTTCCGTTTGTGCATCAAATGTTTATTTTGTACCCAATCTTAAAGCAAAAATGGTATACAGCCACGGCTTGGGTATTCACCATTATGTTGTGTTTTTTACTCAGCGCCGAATTACAATGGCAAGGATTATTCTCTAATTTATCGGAGCTAGTTGCGGCACAAAACTCCTCAGAAGATGCGTATTATTTAGCCGTACAAATGAAACAAAGTATGAATAAAACTGCCTTTCCAATTTTGTGGGGATTATTGGCTTTTGTTCTCCTCAGTTTTGGGATTAAACGTGCCTATAAACCGCTGCGTATTTCGGCCTTGGCCCTAATTGGAATTACCATTTTAAAACTGTTTTTATACGATATCAAAAATGTTTCTGAAGGTGGCAAAATTGCAGCTTTTATTTTGTTGGGATTGGTTTTGTTGGTTATATCGTTTACCTATCAAAAAATTAAATCTATCATTTTAGATGAAGAAAGCAAAGCAGATGAATAAAGTACTTGCCTCCCTATTATTATTTTTTATCGGTCTGAACCCAATCTTTGCGCAAGATTTTTCGCGGGTTTATGCAGTAGAAAAAGTGGAGAAATCTGCTTGGTATAAAATTCCACTAAATGAAGATTTGTTGGGAAATGCCAAGTTTGATTATACGGATATTAGGCTGTTTTCAACAAATGATTCGTTGCTAGAAATACCCTATCTCCTACAAGAAGAATTGCCTCAAACCCCTAGCACTTGCTTTGTGCCGTTTGGCATAGAAGTTACCAGTCAAAAAGGGGTGCAGCAAGTTTTGGTTCAAACCGATGGAAGCAATTTAAACACTTTGTTGTTAAAGGTAGGTAACCATAAAAATGCCCGTGTCTTTAGTTTGGCTGGCAGCCACGATAAGAAAGAGTGGTTTGGGATTTCTGATAGCGAGTTTTTGCCTGTTACCTTACAAAATTTGGAGACTTTTTATTGGCATCGCTTATATTTTCCAAGTACTAAATATGCCTTTTTGCGTTTGCAGTTTTTAGATTCTACTCAGGCAAAAATTGAAATAATTTCTGTGGGAGGCAGTGTGTTTTCGAAGGCTGAAAAGCAGCCTATTTTACCATTGGTGGGTATCCAATATTTAATTGAACATTTGCCCAATAAAACAAGTATGATTAAGGTGTTTTCAAAGCAAAAACAATGGATTCATCAAATGGCATTTAGCATCAAGAATCCAATGTTTTATTCTCGTGAGGTGAGTTTATATACCAAAGAATTGGTTCAAGCCAAAAGAAGAAAAAAGGTATGGCAAGAAACAGGTGTGGGGCATTTTGAATTGCGTGCTCATTCTAATCAATCTTTTGCTTTGAACCATTACCTAGACGATACTTTGTATATTGCCATAGATAACCAAGATAATATGCCTTTGCCTATAGCCGAAATCTTGTTTTTTCAGCGTGCAATTCATTTATTTGCCTATTTGGAGGAAGATAAATTATACTTGCTTAAGTGTGGCAATACAGCCCTTTCAAAACCCCAATACGACCTCAGTTCTTTTGCTAAGCTTATTCAAGATTCTGTGGCGCGCAGCCTGCATTATTCTTTGGTTCCTACTACTACTGAAACTCAAATTGCCGTAAAGGAAGTTCCTTTTTATGAGCAAAAATATTTTTTATGGATATGTATATTCGTGGGGGCAATTACCCTATTTTTCTTTTCTTGGAAATTGCTCCAAGAAAAGAAAAATGGCGAATAACTTATTGTAAATTCAGGATGGTTTCTTCTATAATATCGCAGGCCTCGTTTACCTGAGCTTCATTAATAACTAGTGGCGGGGCAAAACGGATAATATCGCCATGGGTTTGTTTGGCCAATAAGCCATTTTCTTTGAGTGCTTTGCAAACATCGTAGGCTGTTTTGCCATTGCCAAAAGGTTTAATGATAATGGCATTTAACAATCCACGACCTCTTACCAAACTAATTAAAGGAGATTTTTCTTTGAGTTTTTCCATACGGGCTCTAAAAATTTGGCCCATTGAAAAGGCATTCTCTGCTAATTTCTCATCTAATAAAACTTGCAATGCCGCTATGGCAACGGCGCAAGCCAACGGATTTCCACCATAAGTAGAGCCATGTTCGCCGGGTTTAATGGTAAGCATTACTTCGTTGCTTCCCAAAACAGCCGAAACCGGAAGGGTGCCACCCGATAGTGCTTTGCCTAAAATTAACAAATCAGGTTTTACATTTTCGTAATTGCAGGCCAACATTTTGCCTGTTCTGCATAAGCCTGTTTGCACCTCATCGGCTATCATTAATACCTTGTATTGGCTACATAATGCTCTTACCCCTTTTAAATATCCTTCGTCTGGAACCACTACGCCTGCTTCGCCTTGAATGGGTTCAAACATAAATGCAGCAATGTTTGGATTGGCTTTAAAAGCGTTTTCTAAGGCACTTAAATCATTGTATGGGATAAGGCTAAAACCTGGCATAAATGGTCCGAACCTATCATAACTGCTGGGGTCGCTGCTAGAGCTAATGGCGGCCATGGTTCTGCCCCAAAAGTTGCCTTCTACAAACAGCACATGCGCTTGGTTCTCGGCCACTTTTTTAACATCGTAGGCCCATCTTCTGGCGAGTTTAATGGCAGTTTCGCCTCCTTCTACGCCCGTGTTCATGGGTAGTACTTTGTCGAAACCAAAATAGTGGGTGATATATTTTTCGTATTCTCCTAATAAATTATTGTGAAACGCCCTGCTGGTTAGGGTAAGTTTTTGGGCTTGGGTAATGAGTGCATTTACAATACGTGGGTGACAATGCCCTTGGTTTACGGCACTGTATGCAGAAAGGAAGTCTAAGTATTTTTTGCCTTCTACATCCCAAACATGCACTCCTTCTCCCTTTTCTATCACCACAGGAAGTGGGTGGTAATTGTGCGCACCATGTTCTTCTTCTAGCGCGATATAATAAGCAGCCGATTTTTTTGCTAGTTCATTCATGCCTCAAAGGTAACACCTAAACCCCTAAGGAACAAAAAAGCCCCGATAAACGAGGCTTTTTTGATGGGTTATTTCTCTACTTAATTTTTAATGATGCGTTTGGTTTGGGTAGTTTCGCCGTCTTGTATGCGAATAAAATAAACTCCTTTGCTTAAATGTTGGGTGTCTATTTCTACTTTTTCATTTACCTCACCTTGGATAGAAATTTTGGTTTTACCTGTAATATCTATTACCTCAGCAGTAATGGCTCTGTTTAATTGATTAGATTGTAGGCTAATGGTATTGGTAAATGGGTTTGGACTAACACTTATTTCAATCATGTCTGAACCAACTGTTATTATTTGAGAATAGCTGCTTTTGCCATCCATGTCGATTTGTTTTAAGCGATAGAATGTTTTGGCTCCATTGATTTGATTATCGAAAAAAGAATACTGAATGCGCTTTTGGCTATTACCGCGACCAGCTACAAAGCCAATTTTTTCGAAACTTTCGGCATTTTCACTTTTTTCAATTTCAAAACCTTTGTTGTTTATTTCGCTGCTGGTTGTCCAGCTAAGTTTGTTGCCATTTTCGCTAGCAAAACCTTCAAAGCTGCTTAAGGTAACAGGTAACGGACCATCGTTCCAATTGGTGGCTAAGCGCATTCCGCCAATTCTTACAGTGGCTGCATTGCTTGCCGAGCCTTGGCGCAAAGATACTCTTCCAATGCTTGGTGAGGCCATATTACTAGTGGCATTAGAACAAAACGAAGTTGGTGTGGCAGGCATGCTGCTTGGCACGCCGCTATTAAATACGTATAAATATACAGAATCATCTGTATTTGAGGTGGTCGTATTAAATACATAGCGTACCACAAATAGTTGGGTTTGGTTTAAAGCAAAAGAATCTGCAGAATAGGCAGGTGTTTCTGTCCAGCGGTTCATAGCTACTCTGTAATAACCCGGGCTGCTCAATCTGGCAAACAACCTACCATGCAAATTTGAGGTGCTACTAGATGGTAAAAAGGCTAAAAAATAATCTCCTGCAGTTTGGGCCGAACTAAAATTTGCCATAAAGCTTAAAAATACTTGTCCGGTGTTTACCCCGCCCGCCAATGTAAGGTCTCTGTATATATCTTGTCCAGAAGTAATAAGATTAGCAGCTGCACCCATACCAGATGCCACATATCCAGGGTAAACTAAAGCAGGTGTGCTTTTTAAAATAGGGTTGGTAGCAGTAGTGCCAATTTGTGTCCAACCGATGCTGGTTAATGTGTCATTTGAGCCAGCAAAATTATCCATTAAATAAGTTTGCGCATACGTATTTGTAAACCCTAAGGTTGTTAAAAATAAGAATAGTTTTTTCATATGTGTTTAAAATTAGTGTTTCAAGGCAAAAATCTGTTACAAAGAAAAGGAAAATAGATAAGAAATAGTATCAGATTTTAAATCTCATACTAATTTAACACAGAAATTTCCTAAAAGTAGGATTCTTTAAAACACTTAATAATGGCTCCCTTAAATATTAACTAACCTTTGTTTTTAGGATTTATAAGAAAATGAGAGTAGGCATAAAGTTTACTGGTATTAAGGTTGACGGAGATTTAATAATTGATGGGCATCATCGATTTTTGGCGTCTATCTTGGCTGGTTTTGATCTTGAAAAATTCCCTTCATACAAAACTTCTGTTACTAATTTTATTAAATGGGAAGATGTTGAATTTGTTTATGAAGACTGGGATACAATGGCTAAAATTGAGTATTTAAATAGGATAGATGCTGAAAACAATGGAATAACTTTAGAGGAATTAACTGTACTACTAAAATAATTTTTGTAAGTTCGTAAGATGTTAATCTTCTTAGATATAGATGGTGTGATGGTTCCAATTAAAAGTTAGAAAAATCCTATTTTATTAAGTGATGGGTTTCCAGATTTTAATGAGAAAGCAGCAATGGTGCTGGGGAATATTATTGGCAATAACAGCAAATTAATACTAACCACCTCTCATAAAAGTCGTTATTCTGTTTTAGAGTGGAAAAATGTGTTTTAAAAAAGAGGCATTATCGTTAATAATATTGATAAATTGGATGAAAGTCCATTTTGTACAAGTAGAAAAGATGAGCTAATAAATTGGTTTAAAACACATTCTGTTGATGAGGAATATATTATAATTGATGATGACAAGTCACTAAACGATTTGCCATCTTATATGAAGAAAAATTTAATCTTGTGTAGTTCTATGATTGGACTAACAGAAGATCATCTTAATGAAATAAATTCAGTCTTAAACCAAACCACATCTAAAACTTAATCCCGCATGGGCGGGACTTCGCTAGCGCTCAGCACTGTGGTCTCATGAAATAAGTTTACATAAAGTTTGTTGAAAACTTTTAAAAAACAAGTAGATTTATGAGAAAATTTAAAAAAGTGAGGCGAACATTTAGCACAGAATTTAAGAAAGAAAAGGTAGGTCTTATTGAGCAAGG
>JAUYMZ010000408.1 GCA_030699355.1 Bacteroidota bacterium
ACAAGGCAAAACTCACCCCAAATAGAATATATGCCTGCCCACTTTTTTCTAACTGATTGATTCTTTTTTGTAAAGTTTCGTGTTCATACATAAAAAAGCCACTCAAGGGGTTACTAGAAGCCTCCATCAGTTTTTGAACCATATAAATTAAAGAGCTGCCTTCTCTTTCTAAATAGGAGGGAAGCAAGCCTAAAAAACAAGTTTGATTGGTTTGTCCAAAATAATTTTGAAAAGCAGTATAAAAACTCTTTTCGTAAATGCCTAAATCTTTAACGTGGTGGGCGCTGCTTCCTTGCTTACCAGTAGCCGAACTGTAAAATATTTTTGTAGCTTTTTGGTCAAAAGATTTAACCTCAAACTGCTTAAAAAATTCAATGGGTAAATAGGGTATTTGAGCTATTTCTGTAATGGTTTCAGGATTTGTTATGCCTAAAAAACCACAATATTTTTGATATACCGCGTTATGTTTGTATTGAAATTGAAAAAGCTCCAAACACAAATGATTAAAATTATTTACCTTTGGGTCAAATATGCGTTTATCCAAATGATTCATTCCATCAAATATACAAGAATTTATTTTTTACTCTTACTTGGGTTTTTAAGCGCTTGTAAAACAAAGGAGATATATTCTTCTATTCCTTTAATTGAGTATAAATCTGCGGCATTTTTGCGTGGAGCAGATGGGATAGATTCCCTTATGATTTTAACCTTTTCTTTTAAAGATGGAGACGGCGATATCGGCCTGAACCAACAAGATACTTTTCCACCCTTTCAACCAGATAGAAATCGCTATAACAAAGCAGCTAATCCGTTTTACTACAATTTACATATAGATTATTTTGAGCGCTTTAATAATAGGTTCAGCCAGATAATAAAAGAGCTAGAGCCAGATTCTGTGCCTCCTGTTTACGATACTTTAAAATATGTTTATAGAATAGAAAATATTACCCCTGATGGAAGGCACAAAGCCATTCGTGGAGATATTGAAGTGAAAATAGCCCCTTCGCCGCACTTTGACGCCAATGATACTGTTGTTTATCAATTTTATATTTACGATAGAAACTTAAACCAAAGCAACTTAGTACGCAGTCCAGAATTGGTTTGGAAACGAGAATAAACCATAAAAAAACCACCGAAAAGGGTGGTTTTTTTTATAAGTATTAGTTAAGCATGCGCATGTATGGATTAAAAATCATCATCATCGTCGTCGTCATCATCAAAAGGATCGAAGGTTTTGGGTATAACAATGTCTGCATCGTCTAGGTCAGCATCCAAATCATCGTCTTCATCCTCATCCAAATCTACTTTTTCATCTAAATCATCCTCATCCTCGTCGTCTACCATGTAGCTCTTTTTCGGACTAGTTTTTTTGGGCGCAACTTTTTTTGTTGCTACCACTTTTTCTGCTGGTTTTTTAGCCTTAGTCATGCTCCTTAATTTTTTTTCTCTCTACAAATTTAAGCGTTAAAATTTTGAAAATGTCAAGGAAAAAAAACTTTCCTATTCATGGCGTGAAATAAAGTTTCAATTTTTAAAAAATCAACAGTTTTAAAAGATTTTAAAAAAAAATATTCTGAGCCACTTTAAAGGTTTGGCAATGAGCATCGACAATGTCTGAAATCTTTGGAGAATAGCCGCCTCCCATGGCACACGCAACCGGAATTTGAAGTGCTTTGGCTGTTTTAAATACAAATTCGTCGCGCAATTTACATCCTTGGAGGCTCAAATTTAATTTTCCCAGCTTATCGCTGGCCAGCACATCTACCCCACAGAGGTAAAAAATAAAGTTGGGTTGATGTTGTTCTATTACTTCGTTTAAATGCCTATATAAAAGTTGTAAATAGGTATCATCATTTGTGCCGGCTTGCAAAGGGATATCCAAGTTAGATTGTTCTTTGTGAAAAGGGTAGTTATCGCCGCCATGCATGCTCATGGTAAACACTGCTTCATTGTTTTTAAAAATAGAAGCGGTGCCGTTGCCTTGGTGCACGTCTAAATCTACTATTAAAATGCGCTTTACTTTTTGCTGAACCAATAACATGTTTGCGGCAAAGGCCATGTCGTTTAAAAGGCAAAATCCTTCTCCTCTATTAGCAAAGGCATGGTGAGTGCCGCCAGCAATATTCATAGAAACACCATCTTGTAAGGCAAAGTTTGCGCAGTCTAAGGTGCCTTGCAACAAACATTTTTCTCTTTCCACTAATTCTTTAGAAAGCGGAAAGCCAATTCGTCGAATATGGGTATTATCCAACTTTAATTGGAACAGTTGGTTTACATATTCTTCTGTATGGGTATGTAAAATATCTTCGGTCTGAGCCAAACTAGGTTCAAACAAATCTGATTCTTGGATGTTGCCCTGATGTAATAACTGTTTGGGAATGAGCTCATATTTTAGCATTGGAAAGCGATGCCCGTCTGGCAAAGGGTGCTGATATAAAGGTGAAAATGCAATTTTAAACATGATTTTTTTTAGTTGTAAAATAAATTTTAAAATGTATCATTGAAACATAATCTATTGGCAAATAAAACCAATGCATAAGTGTATAGCAAATGAAGATTGTAATAATAAAAGAAACACGTAGGGCAGAAAATCGTGTTGCGCTTACGCCGCAGGTAGCGCAGCAACTCATTAAAGTAGGGCATGAGATTATGCTTGAATCACAAGCGGGTTATGCCTCTAACTTTAGCGACGAGGCTTATGAAAAAGTAGGATGTTCTGTGGTAGATAAATCGCAAGCACTCCCGCTAGCAGATATTGTGGTAAAGGTAAATGCACCCGATGCCTCAGAAATTGCACTTATGAAAGAAGGTGCAGCGCTTATTTCTTATTTATATGCAGCTTTTAACCCCGAGTTGGTTCAGCAATTAAATGCCAAGAAATTGAGTGCTTTTGGTATGGATGCCATTCCACGTATTTCGCGCGCCCAAAACATGGATGCTTTAAGTTCGCAAGCCAATTTAGCGGGCTATAAAGCCGTTATTTTAGGCGCTGCTAACATGGGTAAAATTTTTCCTTTGCTTATGACTGCCGCCGGAACGGTTACGCCAGCACGTGTGCTCATTTATGGTGCGGGTGTGGCAGGCTTGCAAGCAGTAGCCACCGCCAAACGTTTGGGCGCCATTGTAGAGGTAAGTGATGTACGACCAGAAACCAAGGAGCAAGTAGAGAGTTTGGGTGGTAAGTTTATTGAGGTTAAATCTGATGAGGCTGCCAAAGTAGAGGGTGGATATGCCAAAGAAGTTTCGGCAGAATATTTAGCCAAACAAAAGGAAGCGGTAAATAAGAGTTTATTTATGGCCGATTTAGTGATTACAACTGCATTAGTAATGGGTAAAAAAGCCCCTGTACTTATTACAGAAGAACAGGTAAAGCAAATGAAATTGGGTAGTGTAATTGTGGATATGGCCGTAGAACAGGGTGGTAATTGTGAACTCAGTGAGTCAGATAAAACAGTAGTAAAACATGGCGTGCAGATTATTGGTCCGGCCAACCTACCCGCCACTTTGCCACAAAATGCCAGCGAATTATATGCTAAAAACATTCAAAATTTACTCAATCACCTCGCTACCAAAGATGCCTTTAAGTGGGAACTGGAAGAGGAGATTACTAAAGGGACTTTGATTTGCCATGATGGGAGAATTTTGAAGTAATTATGAATTATGAATTATGAATTACGGATTCTTTTTATTAACTACCTGTGGTCTCATGAAATAAGTTTACATAAAGTTTGTTGAAAACTTTTAAAAAACAAGTAGATTTATGAGAAAATTTAAAAAAGTGAGGCGAACATTTAGCACAGAATTTAAGAAAGAAAAGGTAGGTCTTATTGAGCAAGG
>JAUYMZ010000411.1 GCA_030699355.1 Bacteroidota bacterium
CCTTGCTCAATAAGACCTACCTTTTCTTTCTTAAATTCTGTGCTAAATGTTCGCCTCACTTTTTTAAAATTTCTCATAAATCTACTTGTTTTTTAAAAGTTTTCAACAAACTTTATGTAAACTTATTTCATGAGACCACATTGGTCTTTGGTCGTTGGTCTTTGGTTTTTGTCCTTGGTCTTTGGTCGTTGGTTTTTGGTGATTAGTATTTGGTGGTTAGGGGAAAGGTTGTTGAAAATTTTAGTCAACAAAATAAATTACGCGTTCTATTTCATTATACCTTTCTTTCTTAGTAGTTTTGGGGCAAACTATGTTGCTTCATCTACATGCAAACTATGAATAAAATTATCGGAATTATAAGAGAAGGCAAACAGCCTGCCGATTTAAGAACACCACTTAGTCCTGCGCATTGCGTTGAACTTATGAAGTATTTTCCAGAGCTAAAGATATTGGTTCAGCCTGCACCTTTTAGGTGTTTTAGCGATGCCGCTTACCAAGATGCAGGCATTACAGTGCAAGAAGATTTAAGTACTTGTGATATTTTATTGGGTGTAAAAGAAGTGCCTGTAAAGGAGTTGTTGGCTGGTAAAACCTATTTGTTTTTTTCGCATACCATTAAAAAGCAAATGCATAATAGGGCTTTGTTACGGGCCATTTTGGCTAAAGATATTACTTTGGTAGATTATGAAACGTTAACGTGGGAGGCTGGAAATAGAATAATAGGTTTTGGCAGGTATGCAGGTATTGTTGGCGCCCACTATGCCTTGTTAATGTTGGGTAAAAAATATGGGTATTATAGTTTAAAAGCAGCCAATGAGTTAGCTAATTATGAGGCCTTGCTGAACCAATACCAGGATTTACAATTACCTCCTGTTCGCATAGTTTTGTGCGGTGATGGTCGCGTGGCGCATGGAAGTATGGAGTTCTTGCGAAAGCTTAAAATTTTGGAGGTTAGTAGGCAAGAATTTTTAGATGAAGACCACAACAAGCCTGTTTTTGTGCAATTGCGTAGCGAAGATTATTATGAGCGTAAAGATGGCCGACCGTGGGATAAAGCCGATTTTTACAAGCATCCAGAAGATTATAAAAGTTGTTTTAAACCTTATAGCCATAAGGCAGATATATTTATTAATGCCGTTTTTTGGAAGACAGGAATAGAACCATTCTTTACCCACGAAGAAATGAAAGACAGTGCCTTTCGCATTAAGATAATTTCTGATATTTCTTGCGATGTACCTGGTCCGGTGCCAAGCACTTTGCGCAGTTCAACCATCGATGCGCCTTTTTATGGTTACCATGTTTATTCAGAAAAGGAAATTACGCCCTTTTTACCCAATGTAATAGATGTGCAAGCGGTATCTAACTTGCCTTGCGAGTTGCCGTACGATGCCAGTGTAGAGTTTGGTGAGCAATTGGTGCGGCATGTTTTGCCTTGTTTACTGGGCGACGATAATGAGCAAATTATTGCGCATGCCACCATTGCCTCTGGCGGTAAATTAATGCCTAAATATGCCTATTTGCAAGATTTTGTAGATTAGTTTTTACAAAGTTTCCATGCAATGAAAATGCTTTTTAGGGCAGGCATGGTGACCAATTTTACTGCAAGGCCTGCAGGCAATTTGTTTGTTTTCTACTATTTTATGTGGCACCAAATGTTTGCCGTAATAGGGTGTCATGCCAAATGCTGGAACGGTGTTTCCCCAGAAAGAAACTACCGGTATTTTTAAGGCTGCGGCTATGTGCATTAATCCGGTATCGTTGCTAAACAATTGCAAACTTTGTGCAAGCACTGATGCAGATTGATGAAGGCTTAAAACACCGCATAGATTTATGCATTTTTGTCCCAATGCTTCTGCAATTATTTGGGCATTATCTTGGTCTTCTTTGCCTCCCAATAAAACTACTTTGTGCGGCAAATCTTTTGCTTTCTCCATAATTTTATGATTGGGTAATCGCTTGGTAAAATGTTGCGCGCCTATAGCCCAAGTAAAATAGCTTTCTTCTTTTGGTTTGAACCCATTCCAATTTTCTACCACTTGGTTTTCTGGAATAAAATAATCGAGTCCTTCTTCGTCGTTTTCTACACCCAAACTTTTTACCGTACTTATATATCTATCTACAATGTGTACATGGGGTAAATTATTTATTTTAAACTGAACCAAAAAGAATTTTTCGATATTGAGTTTGGAGAAAGAAAAGGCTTCTACTCCGATGGCCTTCTTAATAAAAAAAGTACGGAGGTTGTGGTGTAAATCTATAATTACATCGAAATTTTCTTTGCGCAAATCGAGGCCTTTTAAAAAGGGATGTTTGTTTAAAACGTGCACCTGGTCTACGTAAGGATTATTTTCTAGGATACTAGCAAATGAATCTTTGGTGAGGTAATGAATACTGCAATGAGGTACTTGTTTCTTTAAGCATCGAATAACTGGCGTAGTTAAAACAATATCGCCAATGGAACTAAAACGCAAAATCAAAATCTTTTTTATCACCCTAAATGAATTTTCTTCAAATATATACTTTATACTCGCAGAACGAATGATCAATTATCCCTTTCCTGTGAACCATTGCGATATAGGTTCAAACATACAAATAGCCTATTGTGATGAAGGCACTGGCTCTCAAACTTTGCTATTTGTGCATGGACTTGCCAATTATATTCCTGTGTTTAAGCACAATATTATTGAACTTAAACAATACACGCGCTGTGTAGCCATAGATTTGCCTGGAAATGGTCTCTCGTCTCATGGTGATTATCCTTTTACTTTAATTTTTTATGCCGAAACTTTGGCTAGGTTCATACAAAAAATGGAGCTAACAAATGTGGTTTTGGTGGGGCATAGCATGGGCGGACATGTATCTTTATTAATGGCGTTGCGTTATCCTAATTTGGTAGATAAGTTAGTGTTATTGGGCAGCAGTGGTTTAGAATATTTTAACGACTTTGAAAAAACCTTGATGAAAGGTTTGCTCAATATTGGCAGTTTGGTGTATGGCGATGCCGCTAGTTTAGAAACAGCTATTCTAAATAGTTATTATACAGACCAGCGCAAAGATGCCAAGCATATTGTGTCTGATTTATTGCAGCTTATGAGCGGTGAAAATGGGAAATATTGGCGTAAAATGGTAAAGAAAAACATTGAAGCAATGTTGGATGAACAGGTGTTTCAATACCTTAACAAGGTGAGTCAGGAAACGCTTATTATTTTTGGAAAACAAGATGCCTTTATTCCCAACAAGGTGTTGCATGTAAGCGAAACAACAGAGAAGTTATGTGAACGAGCTGCAGCTTTAATTCCGGCTTGTAGTTTAGAAATTATTCCGCACTGTGGTCATTTTGTACAAATTGAAGCAGCCGAAAAAGTGAACACTTTAATCTTGTCGTTTTTAGATAAAAATAAGGCGAATTAAATTTCTCCTTTTCGCATTACCAAGATAGGTAATTTGGGTTCTAATACCATTTGTTGGGCATTGCTTCCAATCATTAAACTATCGAACCAATTATGCTCTCCACTTACCATTACTAAGAGTTGGGTATTGGCAGCATCAATGTGGTTTTTGAGGTTTTCTGCCACAGATAAATGAATGTTACCTCGTTTAATATTTAGCTTTATATTTTTATAATTGTTGGTAGACAAAAGTGTTTTAGCATCAATCATAATTTGTTCACTTTCTGGTCCGGCATAATCAAAGTATAATATTTCTAAAACAGCATGAAACACCTCTGCAAAGGGCACTAAAATACCCAACTCTTCGTCTAAATTGCGCAAGTCGGAGGCATAAATGAGGTGGTAAATGGGTTCAAACCGATAGCTGCTTGGCACGGCAATAACAGGCATTGAAGCATTGGCAATGTATTGAGATGTATTGCTACCCAAGAATATTTTTTTGATTCCGCTGGCACCATGTGTGCCCATAATTACCAAATCGCATTGGTATTTTTTACAACAAACATCGATGCCTACATGTACTAAATTTTGTTGATCTACGACGGCCTCAACACTTATTTCAGCTGGATTTAGCTTATTTTCTGTGATTAGTTTTTGGAAGCTTGTAAGCAATAAATCTTGCTCTTGGGCTTCATCTAAATAGTAGTTTTCGAATGGTATATCGGTAAGGGGAATCACATTGGGCATGGCGTGGTAGAGTAGGAGTGTGCTGCCAGTGTACATTGCAAATTCATATGCATACAACATGGCATTTTTTGCTTCTGGGGAATAGTCGGTTGGAACCAATATTTTTATCATAAAGCACTTA
>JAUYMZ010000416.1 GCA_030699355.1 Bacteroidota bacterium
CCTTGCTCAATAAGACCTACCTTTTCTTTCTTAAATTCTGTGCTAAATGTTCGCCTCACTTTTTTAAAATTTCTCATAAATCTACTTGTTTTTTAAAAGTTTTCAACAAACTTTATGTAAACTTATTTCATGAGACCACATCTGGACTCTGGATTCTGGACTCTGGATTCTACCAAATTGACGGAAATTAACTGAATTGCGTCAGTTGATTGACAGAAATTAAGAAAAAACAAATTAAAATCATACCCAGATGCCAGTTTTGAAGTGATTACTCAGGATAATTATTTAGATTTTATAGATTAATTCGTTTCCAAAAACATTAATTTGCGATGGGAAATTAGTCAATAGTCGATAGTCCATAGACCATAGTCCATAGACCATGGATTATAGTTAAGGGTTTTAGAGGAGTGTATTAATAATAAAAGAAAAAAAATTAACCTTTGAAGTAGAAATAAAAGCTATGGTCTATGGACTATGGACTATGGACTATGGACTATCGACTTTATACTTCAAAAAGCAAAATTATGATTACAGAACAAAGTTTGTGGGAAGCATTGGAGACCGTGATGGATCCAGAGATACCAACCATTTCGATGGTAGATATGGGAATTATTACGGGTATAATAATGAGTACCGACCAAAGTAAGGCTTTTGTGGAAATGACACCCACGTTTTCTGGTTGTCCTGCCATTAAAGCCATGGAGCAAATGGTGCATGATAGGCTCATAGAAATTGGCGTAAAAGAGGTGGAAGTACGTACCACTTTTAACAAACCTTGGAACAGCAATCTTATTACAGAGCGCGGTAGGCAACACCTCAAAAAACATGGCTTAGCGCCTCCACCCAAGCACCATGGCGAAATTACCCAAGAGCTGTTAGAGAATATTGAATGTCCGTTTTGTGGCAGCAAAAACGTAGATATGAAAACGCCATTCGGACCAACGCTTTGCCGTAGCCTGCATTATTGCAACAATTGTTTGCAGGCGTTTGAGCAGTTTAAGCCGGTGGTTTAAGGTTTGATGCCAAGTTTTTTATCGAGACTACTTCCTTTCTGAAACCAAAAATAATACGTTTCAGATTTCTCATTGGGTGCATTTAACACAAGCTTTAGGGGAACAAGGTTAGGTAACATATTTATAAATTCTTTGGTAGCTGTATACGCTTCATCCCTCCGCTTATAGCTGTCGGACAAAAAATTCTTGCAAATATGAATGGGCTGCAAGGATTTATCCATCATAAATACGGCAGGACTATTTGTTTTAATGGTATTATGAAGTCGTTTTAATGTTAGATTTGATTTTTACCTAACGCTCTTACAAAAAAAAGTAAAAAAGTAAATGCTCACGCTCAATTTTTTGTCATCACACACGGACGATTCAATTCAATAATATTTATTCATAAATTTGACAACTATGCACTACTTCATTGATCATAACCAACTAACCGACCAAAATGCAACTGGTATTCCTTATGGACTGGACAGCACCGACCCGACCAACAAGTTTAATATTACTTCACGGTTTCAACTGACTGGACAGGCGAAAGCATTTGCTTGTCAAGACGGTATGATGATTGTGCAGCAGTCCTCTGTTAACACTTCACTTGTAAATGTTATTTTAAAACCAATTGAGGGTTTAAAAATTCCTTTCCGTTCGGTAAAGTATTTTGTTTATCGCGGACTGCTGAAAGACAGTTTTATTATTGGGGCAGCTATTAAATCCAATAACCTAGCACCCGCTAATTCATTTTTAAAGCGATTCTGGGAAGATGTTGACCACTGGAACAATAATAATCCATCAAACCAAAGCACGCCTACTCCTCAAAGTTTGGGTTATGACGATACTCTTTCAAATACTTTAGACATTGAAAAAATATATGACAACTCACAAACCGATGTAAGAGCAATTTTTGTAAAAGAGGGAGAATGGATTGGCGACTTTGGAACTTCTGAACCAATAGGGTTTGAAGTAATTCTGGAAACAGACAGTTTTTTTGTTAATGACTTTAATTACCGATTTGATTTAAACTATCTGAGAGCAGAGAATAAATTTATTGATGTTTCGGGATTATCAGGATTTGACAAAAGGGCAAAGCAGGAATTAATCTTATCTTACATTGACCCTGCTGCATTTTTTGGACTTCATTATGAAGCAGGAGTTAATATTTCTGTATTTAGTGGAGGTAATAAAACCTTTGAAAAGAAAAAACAAAATGACATTTTTACTTTACTCCTTGACAAGTTCGCAACAAAAAATCGTGTTTATCTTGACATTAGAAGCGAAAAAGGGTATTCGTATAATTTTTATCAGAATTATAAAGGCCCCATTGGCGACCCAACTTATGGAACTGATTTGTTAATTGGTGATGATTATAATTTTCAGTCAAATGGTTTTTATCAGGAAAACGGCTGGCCAATTAAATTTTTTGAAAGCAACCAAACAACATCTGCTAATGAAAACAAAATGTTTATTGCTTTGCGGACAGACGACAATACTGAGCCAATCCTGTTTACAGAGGATAAGTTTAAGAAATCAGGAAACAGGTTTTTATCAGGCACACAACTATTCGGCTCAGTTTGGACACAACCCATTGAATTTGCAATTCCAAATATAGCAAGCGGTTCTACAAAAAATAATATTGCTTATTGTATAAAGTTACAATATTTCAGAGGTAAGTATAATTCCGCTTCTCCCAATACAGTTCTGAAAAATGAATATTATTTTGATTCTTCATTTTGTCCGATTGATTTACCCAATTTGGCTGATACAAATTACCTTTTCAATCAAGTTCATAATTCTGACTTAAATTTTGTGAGAGGCGTTTTGCCAGGAATTTCAAATGAATTTGGCTATGTTGCTGGAAGTGGAGCATATTGGGATAGTTCACGAATTGTATTTTTTTCGCAAGCGATTTTCCAGAATAAAAACACAAGACAATTTTTTGATTCAGTTACTAACTGGGGATTAAATTTTGGTTTTAATCTTGATAGTAGTTATTTTAAAATGTCTTTCCTTTCAAAGGATATTCAGGTTGCCAAAACAAATATCCAGGAAGTTCTGTCTCCAAATGTTTATCAAAAAATCAAAATGCTTGACATCGTCAATTATAATGGTTTCCCTAATTGTTATGAGAATGTATTATGTTTTGGTATTACACAATCTGAATTAATCAGATTAAAGGATACTGGTTCTTCGGGTAACGCTACAGAATTTTCAAAAAAGCATCATCGTTATATTTATATTGAAGAAGTAGGCGGTTCTCTTTTTGCTGATAAAGATGGCAAACCGTTTAGAAAGTTTAAGGTAAAAGTACAAGGATTAAAAAGCAACGGAGAACAAGTTATTCTTGCTCCATCAGAAAATAACACTCCTCTACAAGATGTTTATGTTTACAATCAATTAGGTTTGGTATTTGCCTCAAAGGATTTTGCCGATCAGGAAACCAACCAACTTGGATTAGTTTATAAAAGAAATTATGAAGAAAACATAGGTTATGCAAATAATAAAAAAGACACCAGCAAACATATTGAGGATTATTTCATTGAAGATATAAATCCGAATATGAAAACCGAAGTGGATGGATTTATAAATGCACTTGCAACGGTTGCCAATGATGAAAACGCTTATCAGAACATTAAAACACTGGTAGAAGACAGCGCAAAAGATATTTGGGATGAAGCAGTAAGTTTCGTTAAGGCGAACATAAGTACCACACCTGATGACAGACCGCTGTATTGGGCGAGGAATAAAATGCAGGTTGCGCTCAAAAGCCATCCTTATTTTGAAAATCAATTTTTGTTTTCGGAAGTAAATCCGGGAAGTGAACTTGAGGCAATGGTAAAAATATTTGAAGAAAAATCAAGAAACTATTCAGGTGTTGATTTTTCGGGAGCACCAGTTGGTGCAAAAAAGATTTTGATAACAGGGTTTGACCCGTTTCAATTAGATCCAAAATATAAACCTTATGGTGCTGGACTTGAAACTTCAAACCCGTCTGGATTAGCTGCATTAGCATTACATAATTCAACTATTACCGATGGTACAAATACTGGGTATATTCAAGTTGCAGTTTTCCCAGTTCGATACTATGACTTTGATAGAAAAGTTGTAGAAAATCTTGTTGAAACTTATTTGCAAAATAATTCAATACAAATGATTATGACTTTAAGTCTAAATGGTGGAAATTATTATTTTGATTTGGAAAGATTTGCAGGTAAAAAACGAGGTGGGGGTGCGGATAATTTGAATATTCAATTAAGCAGTTCTGGATTTAAACAAATTCAAGATACTGAAAAAGGGAATGAATTTTACCAAACAACTTTGCCTGTTAGTAATATCATAACAAATCAAGTAGCAAGCAACTTCAATTTATCATCTCAACGATTTTTTTATGACCAGTCATATATAGCAAATAATAAAAGAAAGCATATAACAAAAGATTCCATTAATCAACCGAATACAAATACTGATTCTTTTTTAATTTCAGAAATTTCTGGAAAATCAGAAGAAGGTTCAGGGAGTAATTATCTTTCAAATGAAATATTTTACCGTGTAGCTCGTATTAGAGAGAAAACTGGCAATATAAGCAGTGTTAAGACGGGTCACTTTCATTTACCTAATCCATCTTCAGGCAATATTCCGAGTGATAGTTCAATCGTACCTTTTACTATTGTTGAAATAATTGAAGAAACAAAAAATGCTATTATTAGATGTTTATCAGATATTTGAACTATGAAAAGAATTATCTTTTTCCTTTTAATTGCAAATAATTGTTTCAGTCAAAATCCTGACGGTGAAATAGAGATTGCACTACTGGATTCTAACAAAATAATTCATTTTGATTTTATTAATAATTCAGATGTTATTATTGATACATCTAAAATTTATACTATTAGAATCTTTTCAGTAGTTCCAAACGGCTGTGGTTATACTACTCCTGATGGTTATGAGTATCTTCTGTTTCGTCATTCTATAAATACTGTAACTAATGCACATATGGTTAGTTTAGGCTTGTCTTGGTGTGGGGAAGTTGTGTTAGAGATTACGAGAAAAACAAAAGAGCAAACCGATACAATGAAAATAATTTTTACCGGAATGTACCTAAGGTCATCAGGAATAGACATTACCTTTAATTCTGGCACTTACAATGTGGATATTGACAACTTACATAAAGAGGGGAAATTAGAGAAAAACTATTTTATTAAATCTGAATATTTAATTAAAAAATGATTGACTGCAATTATTACCTTGATTATGTTCCGCAGTAAAAATACTTATATCTTGATTTTCCTGTTTAATTGCATTTCCTTTCAGAGTTTTGCACAGAAAGAGGATATAAACCTTGTTGACATGGGTTGGTCAATTGAAAATAATAGCCAGATAAGAGGAATATATAAGATGATAAATAATCTGAATAAAAAGATAATCATTAAAAAAATATGGATACAGAGAAATACGACTCATCAGGTTGATCCATACGTTTCTGGATGGCAAGATTCTGTCATTCTTCTTCCGTTTGAACAAAAAACATATCAATACTCAAGCTATATGTTGAATATGTATCTAAATGATTTCGGATTTTTTTCGGCTGCTTCAAATTAGATTCAATTAATCCTATGAAGCCGCACATCAGCTTTTATATAGATTACATTATAGAAAATTCAAAGGAATTAATACAAACCAATGTAAAACTTTTTTTAGGTAGCAATAATCTGACTAATGATTCAGGTTCTTTAGACAAGCATATTTTATCAACTACCAAAAAGATCGATATGCAAAAAATAAAGAATCAAGCATACTTAAAACTTGCAAAGCGGAACAACTTTGATGCAACAACAGGAACGACAATTGAAGAAAGTTTTTGTGCAAATTTAGAACTGCAAAAACAAGATTCGCTTTTACATATCGAATTGGATAGCTTAATAAATAAGTATAAATTCTCAGGCGATACCATTTCTTTACAAAACGTATTGTTATCACCAGAATTATGGGAGAGTTACAGATATTCTCAGTGCAGTAGTTGTGTTACTGAGGGAAATAGGTTTGATATGATTTTATTTATGAAATGTGCAACGAATCTTACTATTAAAAGAAGAGCTGATATAAAACTATTTTGTGGGTATAATAATGAGTACCGACCAAAGTAAGGCTTTTGTGGAGATGACACCCACGTTCTCTGGTTGCCCGGCTATCAAGGCAATGGAGCAAATGGTGCATGATAGGCTCATAGAGATTGGCGTGAAAGAGGTAGAAGTGCGCACCACTTTTAATAAGCCTTGGAACAGCAATCTTATTACAGAGCGCGGTAGGCAACACCTCAAAAAACATGGCTTAGCGCCTCCACCCAAGCACCATGGCGAAATTACGCAAGAGCTATTAGAGAATATTGAATGTCCGTTTTGTGGCAGCAAAAATGTAGATATGAAAACGCCATTCGGACCAACCCTTTGCCGCAGCCTGCATTATTGCAACAATTGTTTGCAGGCGTTTGAGCAGTTTAAGCCGGTGGTTTAAGGTTCTATTTTATTAATAATTGGAAATCTTCATTATTTTTAAACCAAAATAAGGTAGTAAAAATTTCTCCCTTTTTATTTTTAAAATGAAACTTTACTGGAATTAAATTTGGTAACTCATTTAGAAAATACTCTCGCAATTTATATTGCATATCTGAATAGGTAATTCTATCAAAAGGAAGTATATTTTTGTCAATTATGTCAAAACCATTTTTACCATCATAAGTAAATAGAGGAATAGTTTTTACATAATAAAAATGATATTTTGAGA
>JAUYMZ010000419.1 GCA_030699355.1 Bacteroidota bacterium
ACAATGTATCCAAATTGAATAGAAAGCCAAAATATTTATCAATAGTTTTATTGTTCAATGCAATTCTCATTTTTTCTTCGTTGTACGAATGTAAAATAAATAATTAAATTATAGACCCTATTGTTCTAAAAAATATCTACAAACAAACATAGAGGCACTTTGCTCCACTTTTTTGCTTTCAGGCTCTCATGCTTTTATCGTAGAACAATATTTCCAATTGCAAAAAGTATGTATTATTTTTGGTTCAGCCAGAAAGGGCTTTTTTTGAGTTACTATAAGAGGTGAAGAATTAATATACAAAACATGAAAGAAACTCCAGAGCATAATGAGCGTGTGGCGAAATTGACTTTTGCATCGGTTTATCCGCATTATGTTACAAAGGTTGAAAGAAAGGGTAGGACCGTTGCGGAACTGAATGAGGTAATTGAGTGGTTGACGGGTTTTGATGAGAAAATGTTGAAAGTGTTCATAGCTGAAAAGGTAAGTTTTGAGGTCTTTTTTGAGCGGGCTCAATTACACCAAAATGCCAACTTAATTAAGGGCGTAATTTGTGGGTATAGGATTGAAGAAATTGAAAATGAATTAACCCGTCGGGTTCGATATTTGGATAAATTGGTGGATGAATTAGCCAAGGGAAAAAGCTTGGATAAGATTTTACGCAAGGTTTATTGAAGGATATTACGGGTAATTCCAATTTAACTTTATGCGAGGACCAAAAATTAAGGAATCGGATAAAATTAAATTGGAATACATGGCACATGAGTAATTTGGATGCCTTTGATTACATCAAATATGGTGAGGATAATTACTGCTAAATTATTTTTGGTTCAAACCGAAAAAAGCTATTTATTTTTTAGGTGAAAGGCTACCAAATCTTGCAGAGGCGATTTGATAATCTTACCAATTTTCATGTCGTAGCTAAGTGCCACTTCTTCTAGAATGTCTTTGAATACAAAGCCTACCGAGCCAACGCAATTAAACTTATGCGATTGGTAATCGGGGTATTTGCTTACTAGGTTTTTAAAGAAATCGCGGAAAGAATCGCGCACTTTATTTCTAATATAGGGATGAGTTACATACTCATCGGCAAACTTGCAAAAACTAGCCAAATACCTATTTGGAAACTGGGTTGAATACAAGGTTTGAAAAATTTGTTCATTTCCTTCTATTTGAAAGCGCTCTTTAAAACGATGGTGCAATTCAGGCTCCAATCTACCACGCATAAAATCGCGCACAATCTTTTTGCCAATATGGCTTCCGCTGCCTTCATCGCCCAATAAATAACCCAAAGAATCTATGTTTAAAGAGATGTTTATTCCATCATACAAACAAGTATTACAACCGGTACCTAAAATGGCTGCAAAACCAGCTTCCGAACCCAATAAAGCACGCGCAGTAGCTAATAAATCGTGGTCAACAAAAATACTTTTGGCTTTTGGAAAGCTTCGGTTGATGGCTCTAAAAACAATGTCTTTTTTCTCTGGCGTACTGCACCCAGCACCATAAAAGAATATATTATCTACTGATTCACTATCTAAGTCTTTGAGTAAGTTTTCTGATAAGGAATAATAAATGGCCTCTGAATCTATAAAGTAAGGATTATACCCTATTGTGTGGTAAATTTTTTGAGAATTATCCTCGGTATTTACTAAGCACCAGTCTGTTTTGGTTGAACCGCTATCCGCTATCAAATATATCATGAATTATTAATTATTTTACGATAATATTGAAATTATACCTATAAACCAAAGATTTTTAGTTTCTCTGTTTATCCTAATATTTGGCTATTTAAGTTTAAAAAACACACACTCAAATCATTGCAAAATTGAATTGTTTATCTGTTTGCAATTAGTTAATATTGGTTTTTAATAGATATCAACGGATGAATTTTAGCGGTTCAGTGAAGAGTAAATTACCCCACGTAGGTACAACCATTTTTTCGGTAATGACAGCTCATGCTAATGAGCAGGGAGCCATTAATTTGGCTCAAGGTTTTCCAGATTTTAATTGTTCTCCTAAATTAATATCCTTGGTAAACCAATACATGGAGAAAGGCTTTAATCAATATGCCCCAATGCCCGGATTAATGTCATTGCGCGAGAAAATTTCGGAGAAAACAGAAAAATTATACGGAGCCATTTATAACCCCGAAACAGAAGTAACCATTGTTCCCGGTGGAACGCACGGTATTTATGCAGCTGTAAGCGCAGTGGTAGGTGAGGGCGATGAGGTGGTTGTTATTGAACCATGTTATGATAGTTATGTTCCTGCCATTGAGTTAAACGGCGGTAGGGCAGTGTTTTATGAAATGAAATATCCTGATTATGCCATAGATTGGAATGAGGTAAAAAAACTCATCAATTTTAAAACCCGCATGATTATGATTAATACCCCACACAATCCCACTGGTTCTATACTCAGCGATTCGGATATGCTCCAATTGCAGAAAATATTAGACAATACAGATGTGGTGGTTTTAAGTGATGAGGTATACGAGCACATTTTGTTTGATGGGGCGGAACACCAAAGTGTAGCTAGGTTTCCTAAAATTGTAGAACGTAGTATCATTATTTCCTCTTTTGGAAAAACATATCATACCACAGGATGGAAAATGGGTTACGTTTTAGCACCTGAAAACCTCAGCAAAGAATTTAGAAAAGTACATCAATTTATGGCATTTAGCGCCAATACTCCCATACAATATGCCCTGGCCGATTTTATGGAAGATGCAGACGCTTATTTACAACTCAATCAATTTTATGAAGAAAAAAGGAATCTCTTTCAAAAGCTCATTAAGGGCTCAAACTTTAAGCTTTTGCCTTGCAAAGGTTCATATTTTCAAATGCTCAACTATGCAAAAATTACGCAAGAACGCGACCTTGACTTTGCCGTGCGTTTAACCAAAGAACACAAAGTAGCGAGTATTCCTACTTCTGTTTTTTATCAAAAAAAGGTAGATAATAATGTGCTGCGTTTTTGTTTTGCTAAAGAAAATGAAACCTTAGAGAAAGCCGCAGAGAGATTGATGAGGGTTTAAAGTTTTAAGTGTTAAGTGTTACGTGTTAAGTGATTATATTTGATGTAAATCAAATAATGAAAGAACTCAATATTAAGGTAAGATTTGCAAGCGGTGAGAAGGAACTTCTTGAGGTTTGCAAATTAAACCATCAAACCTTTGCAGAAGAAATACCGCAACACCATGCCAATGATTCGGGCATTTTAATAGATAAATTTCATGCGGAAAACAGGTATTTAATTTGTTTGCTCGAAAATGAAATAATAGCCATGTTGGCACTTAGAGCAAATAGGCCATTTTCGCTTGATAGTAAATTGGAGAACCTCAACAATTATTTGCCACCACACAAATCTTTGTGCGAAATTAGATTGCTCTCTATAAAACCTGCTTTTAGGGGCACACAAATTTTCTATTTATTGTTCAAAGAAGCTTTTGCTCAAATTATTAAAGAGCAATATGATTATTTATTAATTTGCGGAGTGTTGGCTCAACAAAAATTATATAGAAGTTTGGGTTTCGTGCCGTTTGGACCGCTGGTAGGGGATGAAGTGAAATTTCAACCTATGTATGCCTCTCCTCAATTTTTTTTTCAATCGCGGCATCAAACCATAGCTTCAAAATTAAAAAACAATAGGCTGAACCTATTACCTGGTCCGGTAGATATTTCAAAAATGGTGATTTCAAAATTTACTGAAACTCCAGACTCACACAGAGGAACAACCTTTACAGAGAATTATGCTAGCATAACATCAGCTATCTGCCAAATGGTAAATTGCAAAAAAGTGCAAGTTTTTACAGGTTCTGGCACATTTGGCAACGAAATAATGTTGGCGCATATAGCCACTTTACAAGGGCAAGGACTAATTTTAGCAAATGGCGAATTTGGCAATAGGATAATTGCCCAAGCACAATGTTATCAGCTTGATTTTATAACTTTCACCAAAAATTTAGGAGACGTTATAGAACCACAAGAAGTGGAAGCCGTTTTAAGCACTAATCCGCAAATAAAGTGGCTTTATTTTGTACACTGTGAAACCTCAAGCGGTGTTATGAATAACATGCAAGAACTGCTTACCATTTGCACCAAATTTAAGATACTAGTTTTTGCAGATTGTGTAAGTACTTTTGGAATTATTCCTATAGATTTAACAAGTGTTTATATGGCATCTGCAAGCAGTGGAAAAGCAATAGGTTCTTTATCAGGATTGTCGTTGGTTTTTTATAATGAATTGCTTCCAGAAAATAATCAACCTATTCCTATGTATGTAAACCTTCGTTTATATGAGAAGAAAAATGGAATTCCGTTTACTATAAACTCCAATGCCATGTATGCTTTGGGTATGGCCGTTTCATTAAATAATGCAGCATCAAATTATAAAATGCTACAAGAAGAATCATCTTGGTTAAGAACACAATGTAATGCCCTTGGTTTGCAATCAGAAAATGTTCCAAATAGGTATTTGCATCCCGCCATTATTACCCTCGCACTTCCCGAAAATTTGCTGAGTAGAAACATAGGAAAAGAATTAGAAAAATATAATACCTACATCAATTATAACAGCGATTATTTATTACAAAAAAACATGATTCAAATTTGCCTATTTTCACCTTTTACACACCAAGATTTAATAGGTTTTATGGAAAACTTTAAAAAATTGGTTGACCAAGTTTAGACATTTGCAGGAAGAATGAGGTTCCTCCCTGCGGTCGGAATGACAATATTTTAGTTGTTAGGGCATTGTTCTTATTGGCAGCGAAGCCGCCAATAAGAACAATGCATTTAAAAACTCGTTAGTGCCAACTCTTTCTGAGCGATAGCGAAGAATCTCATGCTTATCCCAACATCCCTAATTCGTAATCCCTAATTCATAATTCGTAATCAATGCTGTCCGGGAAAAAGTATGAGATTCTTC
>JAUYMZ010000422.1 GCA_030699355.1 Bacteroidota bacterium
TCAATGGTGACTGCCAAACCGTTTTCATTTAGGTATTTCTTCACCTTTCCAACTAATTCCATTTTCTCCTTTAGGATATCTGAAACTGAGCCTTGGCCCTTCTTCATATTCATAGTTTCAGTTCCAGTGCTAATTACGCTAGCATGTACTGCTACCAAAATTTCTTTTTCCCCTGGAGTTGGCATTGGGACATCCTTTGTTTTAGGGCCAAGGCTAGTTCTAAAAATCTGCTTCATCTATTTTTTTCTTTATTCTAATATTTAATTTTACAGGCGCTACAATCTCGGCGGATAACACTAATTGATTAGAGGGCTTTTTACTCCCGTATGATTTTGAAACAAAACTGCTCTCTTTTCTAAGATTTAAATCAAAATTTTCTGAAAATATTAATTCCAAGTTGTTATTATCATCGCAAGTAGTAAAAACTGAATTATCTACAAAATCAAAATCGATTCCCACATCAAAATGAAAATGCCATTCAAAAACATGTCGACCTGAACCGGTCAATTCATCAGTTATTTCCCATTCAACTTTATTCTTGTCAAACTTTAACGTCCTAGTATGAATAATTGGGTCAGGAAGTCTTGTAAATCCTGAATGTTTAGCCTTGATTTGGTCGAAATTGCAATTTGTTGTCCATTCTAATATTTCAGGAATTGCATTGCGTTCAAAATACCAAGGTCTATCTTCAAACAAATTATTTTGTGAAAACCCATCTACAACTACTGTATTATGCATTTTGGTGCTTCTAAAAAGCATGCGTTGACTTATATCTGCGGAATACAAATATGTACCAGGGTCGACTAAAAAGGTTTTTCCAAATGCAAATAGTTCAAAGGAAAGCAGATCACTATGAGTATGTGACCCAGGATTTGATTCAGGATACTTTGCCATCCCACTTACATTGAATAATAAAAAATTATCCTCCTTCCTCATTATGGCAATACCTATATCTTTAAATAGCTTTGATTTGAAATTACTTTCTTCAGGCAATATTTTATCAAATATTTTTATAGGGTTTTTCAATCCTGAAAAGGCTGAATATAAATTATATCCACCAGATTTAAATTTCATATCTCCTCTTCCAAAAAGTATAGAACCTAAACCCAACAAATATCTGTAATCTAATTCTTCCTCTGGTCCAAAAACCAATAACCTTCCATTATCTTGGTCTCCGATAACTGATGTTTGCCCATCTGGCTTCAACGAAACCATAATAAATTCAAACATTTTTTCCATCCTATACCAAATATCATAGGGTATTTCGTGTCCATTACTTTTTAATAGGAGTATTGGCCAAATAGCTAGTTCCAATACAAGCCTATTATAATTGGTTGTTCTCTCATAAGACATTCCAGAGGGTAAAATTTGCAATCGAATTTCTTTAAAAAATTCAACTTTTGCCTCATCAAGCCACTTAACTGGTTCTTCTAACTCATTAAATAGCATCCCTAAATAAATCTGACCTGAAAGATCACTCAAATAATGATTATGGTTATAGGCAACTCCCTTTTCAGGATTTCTAAATATATACCACCCATGTTCATATAAACTTCGTTTTACTTTATTAATAAAATTGTCTTCTAATCCTTCATAATCAAGGGTCAACCTAAAGATATAAATCCAGTTTATTGCTCTAATAGCAACATCCATGGTACACCCCCAATTTATGCTAAACATTAAAGGATTTTCATCTATCCAATTTGAAATTTGTTCTAAACAATATTTTGCATACTTTTCATCTTGAGTTATTTTATATGCTAGAGCAACTTTCAAAATATGATGCGACCTACTTAACTCTCTTGGAACTTTTACATCACAATTTAATTTCAATAATTCTTGATCATAATCCCTAAAAAAAATGCCTTTTGGCCACTCATATCCAGTTTTGAAATCTACGTGCCAATTTACAGGATTAAGTAAAACTTTGCCAGATCCCAATAAATCTACATAACCTTCAATAATTAAATCAGCCTCTCCTAATAAAGCAATTGTTAAATCGTTTACTTGCAAATCTGCTTCAGATGGTACTTCAATTACTCTCCTTAAACTGCTTATAAACGAATCATTATCAATTTTCGAAATTGCTCTTGTAATAGATTTATTTGTAAAAAAAGAAAACTTTCTAAAAACAACTTCATTTATCCTTCTAGAAAGTCCAATTAAAAACGCATTGAAACCAGAAATACTACCGAAATAATGTTTAAAGTTAAGCATTTGTAATATCATTTATCTCTTGAATAAAATAAATATGCTTCCCATTTTTTGTTCTCATGAGGTCATCGGAATAAACAAAATTAATTTCCAGCATTCCTCCTACAGCATTCTTCATTTTTGTGGAAATTTCAATTTCATCCAATTCATCAAACAAAATATTTTTAATAGTACTTATTAATATGGTTATCTCACCAGGTCTTTTTTGTACTACTTGCATTTTACTAACTTTTTTATAGGCCTCAAAATGAAGGCCAAATGTAATTGCGGTTAATGGAATTCTCCTCCCATCTTCAAGAAATATTTGGTCTTGACCTCTTCCTTTTATTTCTCCTAAAACAAGAAAATTCCTTTTACATTTTGGACAATGATCGCTTTCATAAACAGCTAAATCTCCTGTTTTATAGCGAATGAAAGGACTTCCATAATTATTTATTGTAGTCCCAATAATTTCACCGGTAAGCCCCTTCGATTTCACATTTTCTCCATTTTCATTTATTAACTCAACATAACTATGTTGAGGCCAAACATGATAATTTGTTGAATATTCACATTCACTTGCCAATATTGCTCCCTCTGCCTGACCCAACCAACTAAAAACTCTAGTATTAAATGTTTCTTCAAATAATTGCCTTTGGTAACTTAAAATTGGTTCAGAACCACAAAGAATTGCCTGAATTGGGAAATTTAGTTTTAGTTTGGATTGAATCAATAATTGAGTAAAAATTATAAAACTAGTTGGGTAAACATGAAAAAATTTAGGTTTAATTTTGTTAAGTTCGGAAACATAATCCTCAATATGGTCTACCGATAAATGATAGGATGACATGAGCCAAATATTGTCAAACCTATGCTTATAAAACAGTCTCCCTCCCTTTACAGGTTCTCCACGAAGAATTACTCTTCTAGCTCCTTCCTTATAGCCAACCCTTCCCCATTGATGATACATAAAAGCCCTTTCTATTTTATCCATAACAGGTTCTCTAAAAAACCCAAGGGGATTGCCTGTTGAGCCCCCAGTGGTCATTAAATTTAATCTTCTTGGATCAACTAAATCTGAAATAAAATCCTTTGGATTTTGACGTATGATTTCTTTTGTTAATAGTGGTAATTTTTGAAAATCAGACCAGGATTTAAAATCGTTTGGATTTGCACCTATACTTTTAAGAAGATTCCTGTAATAGGGTACGAATTTAAAACTATGCTCTAAAAGTAACTTTACAGCAGACCATTGCATCTCGTCTGTTTTAGATAGACTATCAAATTCTGAAGAATTTATTTTCCTAACCCATTTATTATATTCGAGTCTTTGTTTTAAATTTCTAGGTTTTAAATCCCTAATTAATCCAAGGTTGAGCATTATTTTAATCAATAATAATAATTAAAAGTTAATCCTTTTTTTTGTTGTAAATAGTATTGGTTAAACACTAAAGTCAACATTAATCCACTAGTGAAAGAATCCAAATTAATATAAGTAAAATTGAAAACAACAAAAAGTATAAAAGAAATAAAAGTGGAAAAATCTTGGGTAACCTTATAATCTTTAAATAAATCCCTAACGAAATAAAAATAAAAAGAAACAAGAAAAAAAGTGATAAAAATTCCAAAGGCGATAATATTGCTTAACCAACCAATATGTATAAATTTCCTATCTAAAATTGAAAATTTAGTAACGGCATCTGATATGTGAGATCCGGTACCCCAAAGGAAATATTCAGGTAGCAATTGAAGAAAAACATTATAAGAATCTAGCCGATGATTTTCGTCGGTATCTGTTTCTGCAATTAATCTCTCATCATAAAAGGCTTCAAAGTTATAGCCTAAAGAGATTAATAAAGAATAAATAAGTAAAAGTCCAAAAAAAATAATTAAAAAGGTTTTTACTCTTTGCCCTAGGGATACTTTATTTAATAAAAAGAAACTTATGACGATAATAGCCAAACCTAAAATTAATATTCTTGTATTGGATAGTAATACCACGATACCAGCA
>JAUYMZ010000432.1 GCA_030699355.1 Bacteroidota bacterium
CTGAAGTTTGGCTAATTTCGACAGTATATAGCCGCAGAAACACTGGGGTTTGCATAGTTTTTTCGACTTCGTTGTAGGCGTTCTAAATTTACGAAGTTCTCGTAGTCAATTGATATGTTTTCGGCCCAAGTAGCAGCTTTAAACTGGTTTATTAGGTCTCCTGTTGTTGGACCTGATGTTTTTTCCTTTTTATACCATTTTGGTCTTGGTAGCTCACTTAAATTTTCAACATTAGAGGCTAGCTGTAATATTGAATAAACAGCTGTATGAAATGCTGGTACATTTTGACAACTCTCTGGGGTTCTAACTTGAGCTTGACCACACCCAAGAAACGTTTTTTGTTCTTTAAAATTGACTTCAATGCCCCATCTCCATAAGTATGCTTGAAGTAATTTATTTATATTTAATTCTGGATTTGTACAAATCAGATAAATTGGATCTCTGTAATTTATCCTGGATGTTTTTGTTAGTTTGTATCCTACTGGTCTAATAATAACAAGTTGTAAATTTTTATCTCCAGACTTTCTCCATCTTACGTTTGGCAAAACTTTTACATTAAAAGTATGTTCTTTTCCGCAAGCCCAAGCTTGAACTTCCTGCCATTGATATTCATTTGATTGTCTTATCTCCTCTGGAGTTGGTAGTGGCTTTCCATAAATCCTCTTTCTTCCAATCTCGTTCGACGTGGGTATTTGAAACAGTTTTGCATCCTTTCTGATTCTACCTATTATAATTATGTTATCACACATGTTTTTTAATACGGTTTCATTAGTATAGCTCCCATCAACACTTACAACTAATTGCCTAGAATTATGTCCATCATCATTTAAATTTTCTCGAAGATGATTAATTCTTTCAGATCCGATTTTACTGAGTTTCATTTTTTTTTGCTGCTCTTTATATTCAATTAATTTTGTTTCATCACTTTCCTTTTTGGGTTTAACAGGTAATGGACAATGAACCAAATCTATTGGTATAGATTTGCTTTGTAAAACAGCTTGATTTTTGTAAAGGGATAGTGATATTTGAAGAAATCGCTGCCCCCAAACTAGATTGGCTTGAAAGGGTGGACCCAAAGGATCCCTCATCCACTTAGCTCCACTCACATTTTTTCCAGTTTTTCTGAAAAGGGTATCATCCATATGAGCATAGATATTCTGGTCTTGATGGCTGTTGATCTTGACTACCTCCTGCCGAATAACAGAAAATAAAGTGTCGTTGTTAATTCTATTTTGTGAAAAAAGTTTATAGTTAGAAGACCAATCTTTAAATTGTAATCCAGAGCTTACTAACCAACCTGTAATGGTACTTCTACCCATACACAACAAAATGCCATGAGCCAAATCCTTTGCTCTATTCCATGTACGAGTTTGATTAAATGCAATTTGGCATCTATCAAATATCGTATCAAACGAAGTTCTTATATTTTTTGAGGTAGTTTTTTTTTAAGGCCTTCAACAGACTCATCGCTACGTTTTAAAACTAAACGTTGATGGTCGTCAATAATCCATTCTACAATCTCGCCTTGATTAAACTCAATGGCCTGAGCAACTGCCGCTGGAAAATTAACATACCACTGCTCACTGGTTTTCCGCTTAATTAATTGAATTTTTGTTGAATAACCCATATCTAGTATTTTAACTAGACGCAAAACTATAAAATAATCCGTAGATAGCAAGAGTTTTTTTTAAAAATCTAGTAAATGTCCAAAGTTGAGGCCCCTAGCTTCAGCTAGGGGAATTAAGAGAAAGAGAAAGAGAAAAATGAAAATTCAATAGCCCCTAGCTTCAGCTAGGGGAATTATGAATTTTAATATATGCCAACCTCCCCAACCGAATAAACAATAGAATCATCCAATCATTCTTATTTCTTTAAAACAAGCATACGCCATTTTTCTTGCAAGTCTTTTTTAAACGCTGCTTTTAAACCCAACTCATTCGCCATTTTAGTGAGTGCTTCCACCTGAAACTCGCTAATTTCAAAATACAGCTCTTGGGCCTTTGGGT
>JAUYMZ010000437.1 GCA_030699355.1 Bacteroidota bacterium
ATTGCCTTATTATTTGATTTTTACTCCAATAGGAAATGGGGATACAGTTAAAGGTATCCAGTTTATTTTTATTGTTTAAAACCCTTAAGTTAATAAACAAAATACTATCGCATCCAAATCTATTAACAAGAGAATCTACATACAAGCCAGTGCTATCCCAAGTGTATTTTTTGCTAGGGGATGTGTATGTATATTTTACGGAGGTATCAATATTAATTTGATTATTTGTTATATTAATTCTAAACCTAATAATGCTATCACAACCTAAAATATTTGTTAGGGTATCAGAATACAAGCCACTGCTTAACCAAGTATATTTACCGCTAGGAGACACTATTTGATAACAGGCTGAAGTATCTTTAAAGTTATAGGCTTGAGTTTTTAGTAAGAATCCATCGTTGTATAAAATTATTATTCCAAAATCAGCTGTATCTCTATCTAAATCTCCTATAAGTTTTTTGCATGGTAGACTAATACTATCACTAAACCAGCCAGGTATAAATGTTCTTCCGTTATTGTCCGTTAATGGGCTCCCCATTTCAAAATTGAAATTTATATTTTTGCTCATTTGCTGATTATTACTAATTATAGGTTGAGCAGAAATTACATTGTTTGATGAATCCAAATATGCAATAAATGCTATTGGGTTATTGAGACTGTTTACAGGCAGAAATGGATTTAATTTTGTATCATTTCCCGAATTTACACCTAAAACTGTTAAGTCATTTGAGAATTGATTGTATCCTGAAAATGAAATAACGGTGCTAGCTAACAGGGTTTCACTAATCAAATTTCCATCTGAACTAAAACGTCCTAAATATCTTCCTATTCCATTGTTGGCGAAATTTTGGTTTAATAAAAAGTAATATAAACTTGGGTTGTGAACGCAATCAACGCTCAATTCGGTTTTATATTTATTTAAAGCTAAGTTAATTTTCGCCATAAAAATAAAGTTAGTAATGTTTTTTGCTATAGGTTTTGCTAAAATAATACTATCAAATGCGTTTAATTTTATTAAAAAATAATAAAAACCCGAATTCAGAGGAATGCTAATACCAGTGGCTTTAAAAGTATCTACATCAGTAAGCGAAAAAGTGGTAATAATATATGCGTTTTGACCATCTGAAATATGTTCATCATGACTTATAGATCCAAAAGAGTTGATTTTGGTTGGGTTAAGGCTGTTTTTAAATGGCTCTTTTACTGAAATAAAATTGCCAAATTTGTCAAATTTAAAGAGGCAGTATAGTGAACTTACTACGTGTGAACTTTTTTGGCCCAAATTATTTATTAATGCAATAGTGTCTGATAAAGGACCAAGATTATTTTTAGTAACTACATAAAAAAAACTTATTTCATTAGAATTATTTATTGAAATATTATAGGTCAGCCAAGTATTATTGAATATGTTATAAGAATTTTCATGGAATATGGTGTTTGTCCAAGCAAACTCTCCACTTGAAGTTAATTTTAATACAAGGGATGCCATATTACTGCCATTTGATGAAATCATATTGAATGTTGCGAAAATACTTTTGTACAATTCCCCTTGCTTTCCAATCAGGTCAATAGTATCTCTTTGGGCAAAATTATACCTAACGTAGGCATGATTATCACTGTCGAATTCTATATCTAATCTAGAGCCATTGTTCCCTTTGCAATCAATTTTTATGTGGTAGAGATATATTTCATTTATGTCTAATTTTACTATCGCCAATGAGTTATTTAGCTTGTTGTTTGTCGTTCTTATACTTTTTTCAATAGTTATGGGTCTTCCAGCGCTATCAAGTATAAAATTTTCACCAAATTCAACAACTAAATATTTATTGCCAATTTTATCTATGAAACATTTAGTTGTTTTTTGATTACCAGAGCCTCCAAACACAATGCCATCTTGAATTATTTGTGCAAAAACAAATAATCCAAGTAAATGCATTATGAGTGTAAAAAATAGCTTTTTGAACATATACAAATATACAGAAAATTGTGAGAGCGATATTTTCGCTCCCACAAAAAGGAATATTTTATTTAATAACTTTTAGTGATTTAACTTGGTTACCTTCCAAATAAACTTGAAGGTAATAAACCCCTTCTTTAAGCTCACTTGTATTTATCTCACCATTTTCTATTTTTGTTGAAGTTAATACTTTTTTGCCTTTAATGTCATACATTACAACCTTTAAAATTGTTTTGTCACTTAAAATTTTAATGTAATCATTAAAAGGTACAGGACTAGCAGATAGTTGTAAACTTTCATCTTTGTTTATTCTATCTGTTTTCACTGAAGTTAGTGAATTAAATGGAGGAGGAGATGCTGTGAAACGTGGGCAAATTAGCTCGCATGCCGTTTGATTTACCAAAGAACCTGTTACAGTATTGTATTGTCCATTAATTGAATCGTAAATAGTTGCCTCCAATTGTGGAGTAAATGAACTATAGTCTGGTGGAGTCTGGGTTACGCATTCCTCGCTGTCACCTTCAAAAGATTTTGGCACCCATTTACTAATTGTCTCTCCATTTATTACGGAAGTTTTTTCCCATCTATAATTTACTTTACAACAAACATCATTACATGGTACTTTTTGAACAATTGTTGATCCACTAGAAACAAAAAATGTATCTACTTTTCCTGCATCATCTGGAGTACTTGTAAAAAATGCACCATCAGGAAAACTCAATTCTACTAAAGAAAAACAAGATCCTTTAAAAAAAACCTCATAATCTCTTTGAGAAGAAGCTCTCGTTTGATTAACAAGTCTATTTGTAGCCTCGGTTATGGCACTTTGGATATTTGCCACAGAAAATGCGCATGCAGTTATTGAGTCATTAGGAATTATTGGAGGATTTGTAACAGACAATCCTGCATATGCAACATTCAGCCAATAATCTCGGTTGTCAATGAATACATAATCCTCTATGATTAACGAGGTATCTCCATTACAAATTCTCTCTCTGTATCCAATGGTAACAAATACAAATGGAACAATAGTTAATGTGTCTTCTAATGTATTTCCACCACCTAAATCTACAACCACTATTGTGGAAAAAGTGCATAGTGGTATAGTTTTCCATTTAAGCGGTCCGGGAGGGCAAGGGTTTTTACACAAATCTGTTTGTGCATTTAGAGTTTTTGTAAATCCTATTATCATAAATAGGATTAGTAAAAGGGATTTGAAAATTATTTTTTTCATTTTGTTTATAGTTAAATTTTTTATGCCAATTAAAAG
>JAUYMZ010000446.1 GCA_030699355.1 Bacteroidota bacterium
GTGAAGCATCTAAATCTTGGACCTATCCCATCAGAAACTGGGGAGAGATATTTAACCAATTTATGATTATGTTTGAAAACAGAATTAATTTATAAAATCAACTTACACACTTTTTGGGATGGTGTCTTGGGAATATTACGATGACTTTGGTAAAATTGTTGAGTTAAAAGTTTATTTGAATGACACATTACTAAACAAATGAAACAACACTAAATTATTAAAATATAACCACAAGCCTATTGCAATACATAAATAAGTTGAATTTTTGCAGAATAATCCCTCCACAGACTGATAAAAGCATATTATCCTTTGTTAGTGGATTTAGATTGTTGGTATGGATTATTTGAAAAAGTTTAAAACGACCCATATCTTTTTGGTTTAAAGTCATAACCAATAATTACTTCATTTGTATTTTTCAATACTAACTTTAATTCATTAATTGCGTTTTTAGGTGTTTTACAATTAACAAATTGCAATTTCACATTTGGACGAATTTTTTTTAATTGTTTAAAGTCTTTCGATCTAATTTTACAATTATTAAATTGAAGTTTCTTTAAATTTTTTAATTGATTTGTAGTTTGAATTGTAGAAAGGAAATCCAAATTATTACTATTACAGATGTTAATATACTCTAAATTTTGAAGGCTGATGATTGAAGTGTCTACATTTTTTAAACTCTTATGACCAAAGTTAACCTGTATTACATTCGTGTTTTTTAAGTCATTAAATAATACCTGATAATCTAAACCTTTGTTACCTTGTACAGAAATACTTCTCAAAGATTTAATTTTAACTATTGACCTAGGAATTGATTTCAACCTGCAATCTATTACATGTAGACTTAATAATGAATCTATCAATGAAATTTCATGTGGCAAATAGGATATTCTGCAATTTGAAAAATGTAGCCAATTTAGTTTAACAAGATTTTGAATCTCTTTTGGTATTGTTTTAACCGGCAAATTTTTTATATGTAGTTCTTCTAATTCTTTCAACTCAAATATTTCAATTGGGATTTTGTAATTATTTTTCAACCGAAAATTTGAATAGTTAAAAATATTAACGATTTTAGCTTCTGGACAAGAGTCAACAATTTGTTTAGCAGGAAGATCACCACAATCGGTACTTATCTGAGATTTAACATTTAAACATAAAAGGACTAAATGAATTAAAACAAAAATTACTTTATTTATTGCCATTATTTATCTTCTATTTTTTCGTTGTAGTTCAATTTGTTTCATTTCATTACTGTATGAATTAGTCTCATACCTTAAAGATTCCTTTTCATAAAGTGCTTTTTTGTTGTCGTCATCTTTTAAATTTTCAAAGTTTCTGGATGTGTACCCTCATGAACCATAACGCGTGCTAAAAACTCTGCCATTGTTTCATTCGAAAGGGGCTTTGTTCCTTTTTCTAATATCGAATTCCCATTTAAAAATCTAAACTATAAAAAAGTGTATCATTTTGAATTTTCCCATAATTATCCTTTGATTTTAAAATAAATGTAATTTGATTCATGGAGTTATTATGAAATCGCTTTTTATATAAATGATAGTTGCCAGAGAAATCCTGAATTTTTTCTCGTTCAGAATATTTTACTCCATTTAATAAAAAATTGTTGATATAATAAATTTCATTCCGAATCATTGGAGGATTAGCACGAAAAATCATAAAGCTAACAATATTTCCAGCAATGCTATGATTTATAGTTAATCTTTTTCCGTCTTCTCTTGAGATTTTATCCGCCTTATATTCGCAGATATATTTTAATTTACCCAGCGAATCATATAATTGGTAAGCCATTGTTTTTCCTGCATTATAAAAATTCCAATCACCAAATTGGCTATCATTCAAAAAATGCCCCTGGATTTTAATCTTACCATTTTCATAATAATTGAAATAGGGCCCAGTTTTAAGGTCAGAAAAATTAACGCCATAAATATATTCTATTTTTCCATTTGAATAAAATCCTGTATCCCACCGAATCTTTTCATTATATATTTTTATTAAGGAATCATTGTATTTAGTAAACACAATACATGTGTCACAAACCTCTTTATTTTGATTGTTTTGCTTCAACTCACAACCAAATAAAATTACTATTAAATAAAAGAGCCAGTTATTTATTTTCATTTTTTAGGGAGATTATCTTTGTGGTCATTAGGCTCAGCTTCAAGACCGTTATGCCCAAATCGACTTACGGTGGTATCGCCACAATTTACACATTTCCATTTGTACTCAAATCGACCTGGTGATAACTTTGTAGCATTTATTTTTCCATTTGGATCTCCGCCCGCAATAATTGTAGATCCTTCCTCGATATCTTGGTTGATTTCTTTAGCTGTTTTAATGAATTCACTTAAACTTTTACTATTTATGATCTGGTTATTCTTTGAGGCTGCATTAGTCGCACTTAATACTGAAATTAATAAATCAATGTTTTCAAATTTAGCTTTTCCTTTACTAATCTCGTTTCCAAAAGCCGCACTTTTGGATGTAAAAGTTATACCACCTCGCCCTTCAAGATCCGTTGCTATATTTGATAATGCCAAATCCGAACTTTCTAAAAAAGTATTTGTTCTTAAGTTCCCTTTTCTAATATTATTTGAGCTAGTAAGAAATTTTGCATCAGAAACTTGTTGACCAGGCTTTAGTTGCAAGTAATTTACGTTAATTTCTTCAATATCATACCAATCATAAGTCTTTAAATTAATTTTCATGCCCATAAATTCAATTTGTTTTATGCGAATTCTTGAAGTTAACTCGTCACTAATAATTATGTTTTGCATCATTTGCACTTTTACAATTTTTCCATTTTCATCCATATAGACATTGTAAACACGAGCTCTCTTAACCTCTCCAGCCTCATCTGCGTAAAGCAAAGGTGAATTTGTTACAAAACTATAATGACTTTCATATGGCATTTTTATTGCTTGCGGGTCTAGGCTAAACCACCTACCTAACCTAGAATCATAAGACCTAGCCCCAAAATCATACTCATTCCCATCCCCGTACGTTTCATTATCTTTTTCTTTCCCATTAAAACCGAATCTATACTCACGCGCCTGCCAAGTTCTCCCCGCCAGCGGAGCACCAAACGGAGAATAATCTGTGGCAGAAACAATATCGGCTGATTTAGCAAAAACCGTATCGCCAATGCAGGATAATATGCATTTATCTTTTGTTGGTTGTTTTACTTGGTTAAAAGTGAATGGGATCCTGCGTACATTAAGTGGTTCGATATTTCGTGTTTTTATTGGCATTGTTTATACAAACGAATTTAATTGTAATTATACATAATACCAAACCAATTGCTTAAGGGCGGGCAATTGCGTTCTTTTATTTATTGTTTGTTTTAGTGTTAGTTGGAATTGTTTTTTGAGCTTAAAAATGTTATAACTTTTGTGGCTGTTTTTAGCTTTTAATCCCTTCTGCAACTTCTGTTACATTCTGTTTTTTATTTTGTGTAGACCTTTGCACCATAAAAACAGAATAAACATGCAAAATTTAGCGCAAGAATTTGCTACGGGCAAATTAAAAATAGTAGATGTTAGAACTCCCCAGGAGTTTATGGGCGGACATGTGGCTGGAAGTATTAATATTCCTTTAAATGAGTTGCCGCAGCGTTTAGAAGAATTTAATAATATGGAAAATGTTTTGCTATGTTGTGCCTCGGGTGGTAGAAGTATGCAAGCAACAGCCTACCTTCGCAACAATGGTGTTAATTGCAGCAACGGTGGTTCGTGGTTGCAGGTTAATGCTAGTTTGGTAGATTAATAGATTTTGGTCTGAACCAACACTTAAATAAAAATAAATAATCATGGAAGTATTTTCTGCAGCCAATTTAAAAAGCAATTGGACAATCATAAAGTTTTTTAAGGTAGGATTAGCCGCCTTGGTTTTGTTTCAAGCTTGGGAATCGCAGCAAGCTTTTCTAGGCGTGTTTGCAGGCTTCTTTTTGGTTCAAACCGTATTAAATATTGGTTGTGGCTCTGCTGCTGGTTGTGCGGCACCGATTGCAAACAAACTTGATAAAAACATAGAAGATATTACCTTTACCGAAGTAAAACCTACGAACAAAGAAAAATAATTATGAGAAAAATGAATCTTTTTAGCTATGCCATTTTATGGACAGTTGCCATTTTTGTAAGTGCTTGTTCGCAACAAAATGTTGCCGGCGGAAAATTATCTCCAGACGAATTTGAGAAGCTAATTGCATCAACACCAAATGCCCAAATAATTGATGTGCGCACGCCAGAAGAATATACAAGTGGTCATGTGGCACACGCGGTAAACATGGATATTAACAGCGCCGATTTTGCTGATAAAATAAATGCCTTAGATAAAACCAAGCCTGTTTTTGTATACTGTTTATCGGGTGGTAGGAGTGCAGGTGCCGTGTCTATGATGCAAAAATCTGGTTTTACAACCATTTACGAAATGCCTGGCATGATTGCCTGGAACAGCGCCAATAAGCCGGTAGAAACAGTTGAATCTGTTGCTGGTCCGAAGGTAAAGGGTTTAACCGAACCCGAATATTTAGAAACAGTAAAGAGCGATAAATATGTGTTGGTAGATTTTAATGCCGTTTGGTGTGGCCCCTGCAAAAAATTATCGCCCATTTTAGATAAGTTGGCCGAGGATAAAAAAGAAAAATTGGTGCTCCTCAAAATAGATGCAGATGAAAATCCGGAATTGCTCCAATCTAAAGGGATAGAAGGCATTCCCTACCTAGAACTTTATAAAGATGGCAAACTCGTTTGGAGCCACAAAGGCCTCATCAGCGAATCTGATTTACTGTCTCAAACAAAATTGTAGAAAATAGAGTCCAGAATCTAGAATCTAGAATCCAGAATCCAGAATCCAGAATCCAGAATCCAGAATCCAGATTTTAGATGGATTTGTTTGGGTTGTGCGATGGGTGCACTTGTTGATTGTTTTTAGAAGCGAGAAGCGAGAGACGAGA
>JAUYMZ010000450.1 GCA_030699355.1 Bacteroidota bacterium
TTGAAGATAAATTGTATGTAAATACGCTTGATTACGGATTAGGAATTTTTGAAAAAGGAAAAATAAAAATTATTGCAGGAGGAAACCTCTTATTTGGAAAATTTATTGCGGCAAAAACCAGTAATAAAAATAAATTGATATTGGCTGAACCAAACGGACAGTGTTATGAATTGGGCGCACAAAAACTAAACATAAGCTTTAAAATACCTGAAGGAGATATGATAGCTATAAGCAATTTGCCAGGTGAAAAATATGCAGTAGGAACCTTAAATAATGGGGTATTTTTAATAGATAACAAGGGCAGCAAATTAGAACAAATTGAAACGCAATCGAAAGAAATTTATAGCCTATTTACAGACCAAGAGGGAAACCTATGGACAGCCCACAATAAAGGATTACAGCACACTTGGCTACAGGTGCCTATTAAAGAAATAAACACCCAACAAATTAGCGGAAATATTAGCGATATTATTGTGTTTCAATCGCACATTTATGTAAGTAGCAGTGCAGGATTATACCGTTATGATGGCAATAAAATTACCCAAATAAACAAGCAAACAGCAGAGTTCTGGGACATGCAAGTGTACCAAAATAAACTTTATGTAGCCAGTACAAATGGCTTGTATATTTATGAAAATAATGCGTTAACATTGGTATTGCCTGGCGAAACCTTATTGCATATGCAATTGGGGAATCTTTCGCAAAAGTTATATGCATTGGGTGAAAATGGAATATGGCATATTTCAAGTTTGGGTTCAGCCATAAAAGTAGAAGGCACGCCAGCACTATGTAAAAGTTTAATAGAAGACGCAAGTGGCATAAGGTATGTGCTTAGCTACCAAGATGGCCTACATGATTTAAAAACCAACATGAGTTTTTATTCCCATAATGCTGGTAAAAATATGCTTCGTATTTGGAATGGAAAACCCTATTTACAACACAAGCAACAACTCTATGCTTTGCCTCTACAAAGCGAAGAAGACCCTAGTGATGCCCTTGCTACAAAATGTCTTGGGCTGAACCAAAATAAAGAGTTGTATTGTGCAGAAGGAAGTTTACTTTTTACCCCAAATGGAATGCGCGTTTTAGCAAATAATGAAGCCGTAGAAGAAGCTTATTTAAGTGTATTAAGTGAATTACCAGTGGCCAGTATTGAACTAGATAAACAAATATGGGTGGCCTATTCTGATAAAATATATGTGGTAAATCCGTCTAAAAATACCTTTATAAAAGCCCAAATAAATATAGAAAGTTTGCAAAGCAAGGGCGACTCATTTGCTTTTATTGGTTACCATTTTTCAAAAGAAGGATTGGCTGTTGAAAACCAAGAAATCACTCCCAATATATCTAATGATGCCTTACCCTTGCGTATTCACTTTAGTTTACACAGTTTAGTAAATCCAGAACAACACCGCTTCAGTATAAAAATAGATGAACAAGATGGCGAATGGAGCGATTGGCAGCAGCAACCTTACATTGATTGGGCAAGCACAAGTGGCGGAAACTATACCATACATGTTAAAGGAAAAGACGCATTTGGGCAAGTAAGTGAAGAAAAAATATTTAAGTTTTACGTAAAAGTACCTTGGTACCTCAGTGGAATAGCTATTTTAATGTATTTAGTTTGCATTGCTTTGATTGTATATTTTATTGTAATTTTAAATCAAAAGCAACTCATCACTAAAAACAAAAAATTAGAAGAAAAGGTAAAGGAACGAACCAAAGAATTAGAAGAAGAAAAAGATAAATCGGATAATTTATTGCTCAACATATTGCCGCATGAGGTAGCAGAGGAATTAAAGAGTACAGGAAAATACGAAGCCAAACAGTTTGATGACATCACCGTGCTTTTTACCGACTTTGTAGGCTTTACAAGCATCAGCGAAAAATTAAGTCCGAAAGAATTGGTAGCAGAAATACATTATTGTTTTAAAGCCTTTGATGAGATTATTGGGCGATGCAAACTAGAGAAAATAAAAACCATAGGCGATGCATATATGGCTGTATGCGGCATGCCTAATAAAGATAGTTCTCATGCTATTAGAACAGTTGAAGCAGCATTAGAAATAGATAAATTTATAAAGTTATACCAGCAAGAAAGAAAAGAAGCCAACAAAACATATTTTGAAATTCGCATGGGTATACATTCTGGTTCTGTGATTGCAGGCATTGTAGGTGTAAAAAAGTATGCCTACGATATTTGGGGAGATACGGTGAATACCGCTGCAAGAATGGAACAAAATAGTGAACCCGGAAAAATTAATATTAGCGGCGTTACACACGAGCTCATAAAAAGTAAATTTAAATGCAGTTACAGGGGTAAAATAGAAGCCAAAAACAAGGGAGGCATAGATATGTATTTTGTACAAAACAGTCTATAAATTGAGTAATGAGTAGTTTAAATTGAGCATTGAACAATATATTGAGAAGAATTGAAATTAAGTTTGTAGCATAATTATTACTATCTATTAATTACCAAAATAAAAGTAAGGAAATACCATGGATTTTAAAGCATCAGAATTGTTTATACTCGAAAAACTTAAAAAAGAACTTCCGCCCAATTTATATTACCACAGCTTTAACCATGTAATGGATGTATTAGAGGCTGCACGTACTTATGGGAGATTGGAAGGAATTTCTGAGCATGAAAATAAACTATTGCAAACAGCAGTACTTTTTCATGATTCTGGTTTTATTATTCAGAGCAAAGACCATGAAGAGATAGGATGTGAAATTGCGAGAGCCAATTTACCCAATTTTGATTATTCGGAAAACGATATTACCACCATCTGTGGAATGATTATGGCAACAAAAATTCCACAAACACCTCACAATATTTTAGAAGAAATTATATGCGACTCCGATTTGGATTATTTGGGTAGAGATGATTTCTGGGAAATAGGTTATAACCTTTATAAAGAATTAGAAATATATGGAATTCTAACCGATGAGAGAGAGTGGAATAAATTGCAATTAAGATTTTTAAGCAGTCATACCTACTTTACAAAAAGCGCCAAAAAGAACCGCCAACCAAAGAAAGAAATGCATACTCAAAAAATTATGGAGATAGTAAGTGGGTACAAATAATTAAATAAAACCTTCGATATTTACTCACCAACTTTCTTTTTTAAAAACTTTTTACGCGCACTTTCCCAAAAATTTATATATTCGATTTAAGTTTAATACTTTAAATCATGGGATCAGGCACTTTAATTACACTTATGTTAGCCGCCATTGTATTCTCTGCAGGTGGCATTGCAGTATCTAAAATCTTAACCAAAGGAAGTACCAATTTGCAGAAGGGACAAGCCTACGAATGTGGCGTGCCTACTGCGGGTTCGGCCTGGAAACAGTTTAATGTGGGTTATTATTTATTTGCCCTCATATTCCTCATTTTTGAGGTTGAAATGGTGTTTATGTTTCCTTGGGCTGTGGTAGCTAAAAAAGTAGGTATGCTAGCTCTTGTAGAAATTTTAGTTTTTGTTTTTATTCTATTCATGGGCTTTTTATATGCCCACAAGAAAGGAGCTTTAAAATGGATGTAAAAGTTACTCCTCCTTCAGAACCTTTTCCGGGTACCGTGCACCCCACCGATGGGGGTGGCATTTTATTAAGTACGCTCGATGATGTAATAAATTGGGCACGTTCTAACTCTTTGTGGCCACTCGTTTTTGGAACTTCTTGTTGTGCCATAGAAATGATGAGCACCGCAGCAGCCAAATACGATTTTTCGCGCTTTGGTTTCGAAGTTGCCCGTGCCACGCCTCGCCAAGCAGATGTAATTATCATTGCAGGTACCATTGTAAATAAAATGGCCCCTGTACTTAAAAGGCTTTTCGATCAAATGCCCGACCCTAAATATGTAATTGCCATGGGTGCCTGTGCCACCAGCGGCGGACCATTCTTTTACAATACTTACTCGGTGGTAAAAGGTGCCGATCATATCATTCCGGTTGATGTATACGTAGCTGGTTGTCCGCCACGACCAGAAGCATTATTACATGCCTTAATTACCCTTCAAGAAAAAATAAAAAGTGGTGCCACCCGCGATCAAATTCGCATAGAAATGAAAGACAATGGAAAATGAAGAATTAATAGCGCAAGTGCAAACACGCTTTCCGGAAGCAAGCATTGTTCTAGGAAACGATTTTCCAGAAGTAAGCATTGATAGCAAACAATTATTGCCTGTTTTGCAAACACTCAAAACAGAGCCTAGCCTAGCATTTAATTTTTTGTTTTGCGAAACTTGTGTGGATTGGAAAACTCATTTTACCATGGTATACCACCTAGAGTCTACTACACATAGGCATAACTTGGTTATTAAAGCAAACCTAGATCGTGTTCAGCCAGAAATAGAAACCGCCTGCCACTTATACAGAGCTGCCGAATTGCACGAAAGAGAAATCTTTGATTTGTTTGGTATAATCTTCACCAATCACCCACACTTACGTCGGATTTTACTTACAGATGATTGGGTAGGTTACCCGCTCAGAAAAGATTACGACGACCCCATTAATATGATTAAATTGTAAGCTATGTTTGAACAAGTATCTGCAAACAACAACGGCGAACTGGTTATTAATGTTGGTCCGCAACACCCCGCCACTCATGGCGTATTACATTTATTAATAACCCTACACGGCGAAACTGTAACCAAGCTCGAACCTAATTTGGGCTATATACATCGCTCTATAGAAAAAATGTGCGAAAGCCTCAGTTATCGCCAATTTATTTATACAACCTCACGCATGGATTACCTCTCTTCGCACATCAACAACCATGCATGTGCCTTGGGTGTAGAAAAGGCTATGCAAATAGAAATTCCAGAGCGTGCAGAGTATATTCGGGTGCTTATGAGCGAACTTACCCGCTTGGCCTCTCACCAATTGTGGTGGGGCGCTATGGCCATGGATTTGGGTGCTTTATCTCCATTCTTTTATGCCTTTAGAGAGCGCGAGGTAATTAATGATATAATGGAAGAAACCTGCGGCGCTAGGTTAACCATGAACTACTTTGTACCGGGCGGCGTTATGTATGATATTCACCCCAATTTTGTGAAGCGCGTAAAAGATTTTATTGTGCTCTTTAAAAGCAAAATTGCCGAATACGATGAACTTGTTACGGGCAATGTTATTTTCCAAAACCGCATGAAAAATATTGGCATCATTAGTAAAGAAGATGCTATAAGCTATGGCTGCACCGGACCAACAGCTCGTGGTAGCGGCGTTAGTTGCGATGTGCGCAAAAATTACCCCTATTCTATATACAAAAATGTGCAATTTGATGAAGTGTTAGAATATGGTTGTGATGCTTTCTCTCGCTACCAAGTGCGCATCAAAGAAATGTATCAATCGGTTCGCATTATTGAACAACTTATAGACCAAATTCCTGAAGGCGAATTTCAAGCAAAAACCAAAGCGGTAATTAAGTTGCCCAAAGGCGAATTTTATACGCGTGTAGAAACAGCCCGAGGAGAATTAGGTGTATATATTGTAAGCGAGGGAGGCACTACTCCCTATCGCATTAAGTTTCGTTCGCCAGGATTCTCCAATTTAAGCGCCCTTGAACACATGGTTAAAGGCCACAAAATTGGAGATTTAGTAGCCATTATGGGTGTATTAGATTTAGTTATTCCAGATATAGACCGTTAATAGTTATACCCATGATTAGTTTAGAAAATATAAGCGCCTCCATACATCAACTGCTCAGTGCTAACTTATCACAAACAGCGGTTATACTCATAGAAATGAGCATTATTGCCCTATTGGCAATCACCTTATTTGCCCTTCTTGGATTAATTCTTGTTTTTATGGAACGCAAGGTGTCGGCTTGGATTCAAATAAGACTTGGTCCGAACCGAGTTGGCCCCAAAGGAATTTTTCAAACCACCGCCGATACTATCAAATTAGCTTTAAAGGAAGGATTTGTACCAGATGGTGCCGATAAATTTTTATACAAACTTGCCCCATTTGTAGTTATGATTATTGCCATGATGTTACTTGCCCCTATTGCTTTTGCAAAAAACTTTGCCATGTGGGATTTAAACATAGGTGTATTTTTTATAACCGCCATTTCTTCTGTTTCTGTTATCGGAATATTAATGGCAGGTTGGGCAAGCAACAATCAATATTCATTGCTTGGTGCCATGCGAAGCGGTGCACAAATTATTAGCTACGAAATTTCTGCCGGCATGGCTATTCTCACTATTATTGTATTAACAGGCAGTTTACAAATCTCAGAAATTGTAAACTCTCAATCTAATGGTTGGTGGTTATTTAAAGGACATATTCCTGCTGTTATCGCCTTTGTTATTTATATCATTGCTGTTACCGCAGAAACCAACAGAGCACCATTTGATATGGCCGAAGCAGAATCTGAACTTACAGGTGGCTTTCATACAGAATATTCGGGCATGCGGTTCGCTTTGTTTTTCTTGGCAGAATATATCAATATCTTTATTGTTTGTGCCGTTGGCGCTACCCTATTTTTAGGGGGTTGGATGCCCTTTCACATTGGTGCTTGGGAAGGCTTTAACCATATCATGGATTTTATTCCTTCTTCTGTTTGGTTCCTTGGAAAAACCTTCTTTCTTATCTTCGTAATTATGTGGTTTAGGTGGACATTCCCGAGATTGCGTATAGACCAATTACTCAATCTTGAATGGAAATACTTATTGCCCATAAGTCTTTTTAATTTATTATTCATGACCCTAATTGCCATTAAGGGGTGGCATTTTTAAGCACATGATTACCTTTTTAAAACAATACTTTACCGATATTTACGAGGCCATAGTTTCGCTGCTCAAAGGCATGAAACTAACCGGGTATTATTTTACGCACCACAAAGAAATTATAACCCAAGAATATCCAGAAAACCGCGCTACCCTCAATTTGCCAGAGCGCTTTAGGGGTGAAGTGGTAATGCCCCACGACGAAAATAATGAACATGCCTGCACAGGTTGTTCTGCCTGCGAATTGGCCTGCCCTAATGGCACCATTAAAATACTCAATAAATTTGAAGTAAACGCAGAAGGGAAAAAGAAAAAAGCCATCGATACTTTTGTGTACCACCTAGAATTATGTACCATGTGCAATCTCTGCATTGTGGCCTGCCCAACAGATGCTATAAAAATGGCACAAACTTTTGAACATAGCGTATTCGATAGAAGCTTACTCACCAAAAAACTCAATCAACCAAACTCAAAACTACGGGAGGGCATAGAATAATGGATTTTAAAGATATCTTTTTTTACCTCATTGCCATCTATATTCTTGGCACAGGTATAATGGCCGTGAGCACCCGCAAAATATTTAGAGCCTCTATTTGGCTATTATTTTCACTCATTGGCATTGCTGCATTCTATTTCTGGCTGAACCTAGAATTTTTAGCTGCCGTGCAAGTAGCAGTTTACGTAGGAGGCATTGTTGTACTTATTATATTCTCCATTTTCTTGACCCAAAAAACGGGCAACCAAATGGCAAAAACAGGCACCCAACAAACCATATTTGCAGCTTTGGCTTCCTTGCTTGGCTTTGCCCTAACTGCTTATTTAGTATACCAACATCATTTTGGTTCAAACCAAACCCAAGAGTTAGATGCCAGTATAGAAAATATTGGCACGCAAATGTTAAACCCCGGCGATGGCGGATTTTTGCTGCCCTTTGAAGCGGTTAGTATGCTTTTATTATCGGCATTAATTGGCTGCATTGTAATTGCCATGAAAATTAAAAAGGAGGAAACCGCATGACACCCGTAGGATTACCACATATTTTACTGCTAAGCACAGCATTGTTTTTTATTGGCATGTTTGGCTTCTTTACGCGCCGCAACCTAATTACCATGCTTATGTCGCTCGAGCTTATGTTGAACAGCGTAAACATTAATTTTGTAGCGTTTAACAAATACCTCTATCCCCAAAATTTATCTGGCGTATTCTTCGTCATATTTATCATAACCATTGCCGCCGCAGAAGCCGCAGTGGCTATTGCCATTATTATTAACCTATTTCGCAGCAGTGATTCTATAGATGTAACTGATGCCGAAGAAATGAAGTTTTAATTATGCAGAACACTAACCTTGTATTACTTACCCTTGCTTCTCCGCTACTGGCATTTTTACTTTTAGGTATATTTGGCAGCAGTAGTAATTGGCTCAAAAAAGGTGCAGGCATTATTGGCACGCTCCTCATGGCTGTATCTTTCTTTTTTGCTAGTCAGCTTAGTTTGGCCTACTTCCTTAACCAAACTCCAAATCATACCCAACAGATTCTCTTTTCATATACTTGGCTGCAATTTGGTTCAGGCCTTAGCATAGATATGGGAGCTTTGCTAGATGCTACTTCGGCTATGATGCTGTTGGTAGTAACATTTATTTCGCTTATGGTACATGTGTTTAGCTTAGGTTATATGCACAACGATGAGCGCTTTGCCAGCTATTATGCCTATTTGGGCTTATTTACCTTTTCTATGTTGGGCTTGGTAATAAGTGCCAATATTTTTCAAATTTACATGTTTTGGGAACTCGTGGGAGTTTCCTCTTTCTTATTAATTGGCTATTATTTTAACAAACAAAGCGCGGTGGCTGCCGCTAAAAAAGCCTTTATTGTAACGCGCTTTGCCGACTTAGGCTTTTTAATTGGCATACTTACTTTGGGTTATTATGGAGAAAGTTTCGATTTTTTAACCCTAATTGGCCGCTTAAGTGATGTACAATCTCCGCAATTTGCCGCCATTGGCGTGGCTTCCTTTGCGGGCATTAGCGCCTTAACTTGGGGTTTGTTATTGGTGTTTATGGGCGGTGCAGGCAAATCTGCTATGTTCCCATTGCACATTTGGTTGCCCGATGCCATGGAAGGTCCAACCCCCGTTTCTGCTTTAATACATGCCGCTACGATGGTGGTTGCAGGCGTATTTTTAGTAGCCCGTTTGTTTCCCATTTTTGCCATTGCCGCACCACATACCTTAGATATTATTGCTTATATAGGCATTTTCTCTGCCCTGTTTGCAGCTCTTATTGCCTGCACCCAAACAGATATAAAAAGGGTATTGGCTTATTCTACCATGTCGCAAATAGGTTTTATGATGTTTGCTTTGGGTGTTTCTGGTTACGGTGCAGAAAATGGGGCAGGCTTTAGCGCATCCTTGTTTCACTTGTTTACACATGCCTTTTTTAAATCGCTTTTGTTTTTGGGTGCTGGCGCCATTATACACTATGTGCATAGCAATGAAATGGAAGATATGGGTGGTTTAAGAAAGCACATGCCCATTACCCATATAAGCTTTTTAATTGCTTGTTTGGCTATATCTGGCATACCGCCATTTGCCGGATTTTTTAGCAAAGAAGCCATTTTACATGCCGCATACCAAAGCAACCCTGCTATCTATTATATGGCACTTTTTACGTCCTTTCTTACCGCCTTTTACATGTTTAGATTATACTTTTCTATTTTCTGGAGTACCCAAAAAGCAGCCCAAGATAATGCACACGGAGAAGGAACTTGGAGCATGAAAATTCCCCTTATTTTGTTAGCCATTGCTTCCGTTTTATTTGGGTTCATTCCTTTTTCAGAATATGTAAGTACAGATGGAAAACCCATTGCCACCCACTTAGATGTATTGTTCTCTATAGCACCTGTTACCTTAGGCGTTTTAGGCATTCTATTGGCCAAACAATTGTACCAAAAAGCCTCTGTAAAACCTCAAAAAATAGCACTTGCTTTAGGTTCAGCCTATGGCTTTGTTAAAAACAAATTTTATATAGACGAAGTGTATCAATACATAACTAAAAAAATGCTATTTGCTTGGGTAGCTAGGCCGGCTGCATGGATAGATAAAAACATAATAGATGGATTTTATCTGCTATTGGCGCAGCTAACGCAATTTAGCTCCGTGTATATAAAAGGCATTCAATCGGGTAAGGTGCAGGCCTATGCCATGTATTTTTTTGCTGGTATTTTGAGCTTGGCAAGCCTCTTGTTTTACGTTTTAAAGTAAAGAAATATGAACCTATTATTACTCATTATTATACCCTTTTTAACCGCCGTGGTTATACTAACGGCTAAAGATTTTAAACAGTCTAGGTCTATTGCCTTAGTAGGCGCTAGCATTCAATTGGTATTGGCTTTTTTCTTGCTGAACCAATACCAGGCAGCCAAAGCGTTGGTTCAGACCGAGGCCTTTGTATTTGAACAAAGTTTTGAGTGGTTCCCATCTTTGGGCATACAATTTTTAATAGGCGTAGATGGTATTTCTATTGCCATGATACTGCTTACCGCTTTGGTGGTGGTAGCTGGTATCTTGGTTTCGTTTACCATGGAAGAATTGCATAAAGAATTCTTTTTCTTGCTTATTTTACTAAGCCTTGGCGCTTATGGATTCTTTATTTCGCTAGATATTTTTACCCTGTTTTTCTTTCTCGAAGTTGCCGTTATTCCTAAGTTTTTACTCATTGGTATTTGGGGCAGCGGTGCCAAACAAAAGAGTGCCATGAAACTGGCTTTAATGCTTATGGGTGGCTCGGCACTTATAATGGTTGGACTAATAGGCTTGTATTATTTTTCGAACGAAACTGGCAACCGCAGTTTTAATATGTTGGTATTGGCGCAATATCCTATTTCGTATGCAGCTCAATTGGTATTTTTCCCTTTTTTATTTGCTGGTTTTGGCGTTTTTACCGCCTTGTTTCCTTTTCATACTTGGGTGCCAGATGGCCACTCTTCTGCCCCTACTGCCGCCTCTATGTTTTTGGCGGGCATTTCTATGAAACTTGGCGGCTATGGCTGCCTGCGAGTTGCCACCTATCTAATGCCAGATGCAGCAGTGCACTATGCGCCCATCATTATTACATTGGCCAGTATAGCCATTATTTATGGCGCCTTTGCAACCCTTATGCAAACAGATTTAAAGTATATTAACGCCTATTCTTCTATTAGTCATTGCGGCTTTGTAATACTAGGTATTGGCATGCTAAACAAAACAGCCATTGTGGGCGCCGTAATGCAAATGGTATCACATGGCTTAATGACAGCCTTATTCTTTGCCGCCATTGGCATGATGTACCAAAGAACCCATACCCGCTTGGTATCTCAATTGGGCGGTTTGTTAAAAGTAATGCCATTTATATCATCTGTATTTGTGATTGCTGGCTTGTGCTCGCTAGGACTGCCAGGCTTTAGCGGCTTTGTATCAGAAATGACTGTGTTTGTAGGAGCTTGGCAAAACCCTAACTTTTGGTACAGATTGGCCACCATTTTAGCCTGCGCTTCTATTGTGGTAACGGCAGTATATATTTTGCGCGCCGCCGGCAGCAGCGTAATGGGACCCATCACACAAAAAAACTTCCTACACCTTACAGATGCCCAATGGAATGAAAAATTAGCTGCCATAGTTTTGCTATCAGGCATTGTAATTATTGGCATAGCACCCTTTTTACTCACAGATTTACTCTCTTCCAGCACCGATGTGTTGGTAGAAAAAATCATAAATACATTTTAAAGATGGGCTTAGAATTACTATTTACCTTAAAACACGAATTGCTCATTAGCCTCAGCATATTTTTATTGCTGTTTATATTTGTTGGCAGCAACCATACCAAGGGCGCAACCATTATTCATATAGTAAATGCATTGCTCCTAATAAGTGTTTTTTTCTTTCTGTTTGAACCCAAACAAAGTTTCGTATTTAACCAGATGTTTGAAAGTAATGGATTGATACAATTTCAAAAATCAATCTTAAGTTTGGGCTTACTTTTAATTTCAGCATTGTCTTTTCAATGGCTTAAGCACCACAAAAATGTAATAGAATTTTACCTGCTACTATTATCGTCGTTGCTGGGTATGTTTTTTATGATTTCTGCGGCCAATATGTTATTCTTTTACCTAGGTTTAGAATTGGCTACCATTCCCCTAGCAGCGGCCGCCAATTTCGATTTAGAAAAAAGAAAATCTGGCGAAGCAGCCATGAAACTTATTTACTCTTCTGCCTTCTCTAGTGCCTTGCTTTTATTGGGAATTTCGTTTGTTTACGGATTAACAGGCAGTTTAAACTTTACCGAAATTAGCGAGAAAATTCCGGTAAATGCCCTTAGTCAGTTTGCCTTTATATTGGTCTTTTCGGGTTTTGCTTTTAAAATGAGTGTGGTGCCTTTTCACCTCTGGACAGCCGATGTGTATGAAGGAGCACCCGTGCCAGTTACTGCTTTTTTATCGGTAGTATCTAAAGCAGCGATTAGCTTTGTTTTTGTCCAAGTATTGTTTAAAGTATTTATACATTTAGAACTTAGTTATACCATAAGCTTGGCTGTTGTTTCTATATGTACCATGCTATTGGGCAATTTGTTTGCCATGCGCCAAGAAAATATAAAGCGTTTTTTAGCCTTTTCTTCTATTGCCCAAGTAGGCTATATTCTAATTGCCTTAATGGGTTCACATGAGGTAGCACAAAGCGCCATTATTTATTTTTTGTTGGTGTATGTGTTTTCTAATTTAGCAGCTTTTGGTGTAATAGGTATCATAAGTAATAGCTTGGGAAAAGAAAATATTTCAGACTACAAAGGTTTTTACCAGCAGAATAAATTTTTAAGTTGGGCCCTCGCCATAGCGCTTTTCTCTTTGGCTGGAGTGCCCCCTACAGCAGGATTTTTTGGTAAGTTCTTTTTAATTTTAGCAGCTGCTTCAAAAGGCTATTATTTGCTCATTGTAATTGCTGCCTTAAACATGATAATTTCATTTTATTACTACTTGCGTATTGTACGAAACATATTTATGGAAACATCCGAAAATCCTATGCCGCAAGTTTTGGTTCAGCCCATTACAAAAGTAGCTTTGATTGTATGTTTAATTGGCATGATAGTATTGGGTTTATATGGCCCCGTTTACGAGTATATTGCTGCTTTTGCTAAACCCTTTTAAATTTATACCATGGCACTAAACCAAAACCATACTGTTGAAGAATTAGGCGGCTATCGTTGTTCTATTGTAGAAAAAAACATAAGCCAACAAAGGGCAGATTTTTTAACCGCATTGCTGGCCGGAAATGGCTATACTGTAGTATGTGCAGCAGCTGCTCCACCTAAGGCAAAGGCGGCACCAAAAGCCGCAGAAGGCGAAACAGAAACAAACACAGTACCTGCTTTACCAACGGCAGAACCTTGCTATGATTTGGGTGTAACCGATTTGCTTTTTAATCCAACCAATGCCCTATTTGGAAGAACCTTGCGTACCAAAAGTGGCCACATCGTGAGCCTTGCCTATTGGCAGCAAAAAAGCGACGATATTCCCAACGATAAACCTTACTTTTTATAGCTTTTTCCTGTTTGAAATTTTTGTTGAGAGACCATAGTCGATAGTCGATAGACCATAGTTTTTGATCCTTCGTCATTCAGTGTTCGGTGTTCGACATTTTTTTCCTCGCTATTTATTACCCATCATTATTAATATTTGTAAAAGATTACAGAGTTGATATCATTTGAAAAAAATCGGGTAATCTGTAGTAATTGAGTGCTATGCCCAAGCGTAAAAAGACTAAAATTTTCCAACCCACAACTAAAGATGTGTAAAACTTTTTGTGGACTTTTTGTGTCCACTTCAAAAGAGTTTTTATCTTTGGACAAAATATGTCCTGAATGACAGCCGTTAAAAAACATACAACATTTGGAGAACAACTCAGACAACTGAGAGAAACCGCTGGTATGACTTTGAGAGAAGTTGCTGCAAATATTGAAATTGACCCTTCTCTACTTGCTAAAATTGAGCGTAACCAAAGACAGCCAACAAAACCTTTAATTAAAAATATCGCTGACTATTTTGAAGTTAATGAAAAGAAATTGCTCGAAGAATTTTTGAGTGACCAGATTGCTTACAAAATTTTAGACGAAGAAGCAGACTTGAATATTCTGAAAGTAGCAGAAGAAAAAGTAGCTTACATCAAAACATTGCGAAATGAGTAAAATAATAAATATCGAACCATTTAATCAAGAACTGCCAAGTGACTTTGCAGACAGGTTAGGTATTTATTATACTCAGCAAGTAACAACTACCCACAAGAAAGTCAACGGACAATTCTTTACTCCTACCCCAATCGCTCGACTTCTAGCTTCCTTTTCCGACCTTTCAGAAACAAGAATCCGAATCTTAGACCCTGGTTGTGGAACAGCAATTTTATCTTGTGCTTTGGTTGAGCATTTAGTAGAAGAACAAAACAAAATAGAACAAATTGACTTAGTGGCTTATGAGACCGATCTTGATTTAATTCCATATTCACAAAAAGCTCTTGATTACTTAGAAGAGTGGCTTTTAAATAAAGGAATACAATTTAACTACACTTTGCAATGCACCGATTTTGTATTGGAAAATGCCACTGTTCTTAAAGAAAATAGATTGCCAAATTTATTTGAAGAAATAAAGAGCGTAGATAGAAATTTCGACATTATCATTTCAAACCCACCCTATTTCAAGCTTTCTAAAGAAGATAAAAGGGTAAGTGCTTCGCAAGAGTTAGTTAGCGGACAACCCAATATCTATTCATTTTTTATGGGAATTGCTGCTAAACTGCTTTCTGAAAATGGCGAACTAATTTTTATCACGCCAAGAAGTTTTGCCTCTGGAAATTACTTCAAAACATTTAGAGAGCTGTTTTTTAATACTGTTCAGATTGAAAAAATACATTTATTCAATTCCAGAAAAGATACTTTTAACCGTGATAGTGTTTTGCAAGAAACTGTTGTAATAAAAGCTATCAGAGAAACAATAAACCCAAATAAAAATGTTCTTGTTTCTTCAAGTGCAGGTATTAAAGATATTTTTGAACCATCAATTAAGTATTTTAATGCTGAAGAACTCATTGATTTAAATTCAAAAGAAAAAATTCTGCATTTGCCAACAAGCGACAAAGAAGAAAGTATTTTAAATTTGGTATCCACTTGGGAAAATGTTTTAACAGATTTCAATATAAAGATTTCAACAGGTCCTGTAGTTTCGTTCCGAGCATTGGATTTTATTCAGAATAATTACGAAAACGGAACAGTATTTTTAGCTCCTTTATTTTGGCTTCACAACGTAGATAAAATGATTTTGGAATGGCCAAAACAACTCAAAGAAAAAGGGCAATTCATTCGAATTGAAAGCGGTTCAAAATCTTTGCTCATTCCGAACAAGAACTACATTTTTTTAAGACGATTTAGCACCAAGGACGATAAGAGCAGATTAATTGCAGCCCCTTATTTCTGCAACTACGCAAAAGCGGATTATATAGGAGTTGAAAACAAAGTAAACTACATATACAGAAAAGATGGGCATTTAGACAGAGACGAAGTAGTTGGACTTTGTGCTTTGCTTAACAGCGAATTATTTGACACTTACTTTCAAATTTTCAATGGTAACGTAAATGTAAGTGCAACAGAACTAAGAGAAATGAGATTTCCTCCATTAAACAACATCAAAGAAATAGGCAACAAAATCATACTATCTAATGACTACTCAATGAATAATGTAAATAGCATTGTGAGTGAGATTTTTGAATTGGAAGTAATAATGAAATGATATGAGTAAAATAGAAGAAGCACAAGAGATATTAAAAGCGATAGGACTGCCGCCAGCACAATACAATGAAATGGCGGCATTGACATTTTTAGCAATTTGCAACATTAAAGAAAATGACAAATGGTCTAAAGCAAGACGCCAAAGTTTAGGAGTTACAAAAGGAATTATGACTTTTGTAAATGAAAATTACGGTAAATCTTACGCACCAAACACTCGAGAAACATTTAGAAGGCATGTGCTTCATCAATTCGTTCAAGCAAGAGTCGTTGATTATAATCCAGACAATCCAAGTCTTCCTGTTAATAGCCCAAGAGCACACTATGCCTTGACATCTGAAGTTCTGGAAGTAGTTAAAACTTTCAAAACAAGAAATTGGAAGAATGCTTTAAAAAACTTCATTGATACAGTTGGTAAACTTTCAGAGGTCTATTTAAAAGAACGAGAATTAATTCAAATTCCAGTAGTGCTTCAAAATGGTGAAATGCTAAAACTTTCAGCAGGAAAACACAATGAAGTTCAAGCTGCCATTGTAGAACAATTTGCACCGCGTTTTGCAAACGGCGGAACGCTGCTTTACCTGGGCGACACAGCCAAAAAGGACTTGTTTGTTGATGAGAAAAGTTTAAAAGACTTAGGAATACCAATTGATCAACACAGCAAACTGCCTGATGTTATAATTTATGACAACAAAAGAAAGTGGTTATTTTTAATTGAAGCTGTTACCTCACACGGTCCTGTTTCTCCGAAACGACTTTTAGAACTAGAAGATTTTTTGAAAAACTGTAAAGTCGGAAAAGTTTAGGTAACGGCTTTTCCTGATATGACAGAGTTCAAGAAACACTCCAATAATATTGCTTGGGAAACAGAAGTTTGGCTAATGGAAGTACCTGACCATATGATACATTTTAATGGAGATAGGTTTATGGGCCCGAGATGATATTTTAATAATGAGGAAAACAAAAAATGTTAAATCAAGGTTCTAACTCAAATTACCTTTTGTGGCATCTTAACAGTTTAGTACCACGAAATCAGCCACTGCGCTATGCTACAAACTGATAGGTTTTTGGTTCAGACCGAAAAAAATTTATGAATACCAATATATTTGACACATGAAAAAAACTACCTTATGGGTTCTTTGGAGCCTTTTCTGCCTGCCACTTTATGCTCAAATTAATATGGCCGACTCTACCGTTCAGGTTATAAGTTATTGGGATAAAGGCGAAAAACAAAACTATAGCATTTCGCTTGAGAAAATAAAATTGAAAGATACCGATACCATTTCTAAAGAATTAACTACCTACGATGTAGAGGTAAGTGTGCTAGATTCTACCAAAAATTCTTATACCGTTCAATGGGATTACAAAAACTTTAAGAGTAACAGTGAAGATGAAATATCCAAAGAGCTATCAAAGATTAGCAAGGAGATGAAAGTAATTTACAAAACAGACGAGCTAGGCAGTTTTATTGAAATAGTAAACTGGAAAGAAATTAAGGATTACAACCAAAAAGCCATCGCTGTAATTAAAAAAAAATATAGCAAAGAACCCAAAATGGCCAATATTATAAAGCAGTTAGAAAATACATTCTCTTCTAGAGAAGCCATAGAATCTGCTAGCATTAAAGACATACAACAGTATCATAGTTTTCATGGCGGAAAATATAAATTACAAGAAGAGCTTTCTGAAAGAATTAAGGTACCTAACTTGCTTACCAATGTGCCTTTTGATGCCAATTATAGCCTATATTTAGATGAGATTAACGAAGACGATAATAACTATATCATACGCTCAAACCAGGTGGTAGATTCTACCCAATTAATAGAAGCAACGTTTCAGTTTTTAAGTAGCTTAGCTAAAAACATGAATGTACAAGCGCCTAACAAAGATGATTTTAAAAACTTAAGTAACGAAATTCAACTCGCTTCTAGAATTCATGGCAGTGGTTGGGTGGTTTATAGCATACAAACTACCACCGTTAATGCCTCCAATCAAACCAATATAGAAGAGCGCATTATAGAGGTAAAATAGTTGTTTAAACTTACCTCATGTGGGTTTATTTCATAGTGGTAAACAAACCACAATTTATCAAAATTATATCTACGTGCATGGGCGAAAAGTATTCGTCTCCTAGTTGTAATAATTGATAGTTTGATTTTTTAAATCCTTTTACCATTTTCCTAAACGATTTAAATTTTTGTTTATTCATGTTTTCGGCCCAATATTTTAAGATAATACCATCAAATAAATCTAGCACCTCATGTACTTTAATTTGCGGTGGTAATTGTCTCAAGATATTTTCGAGTTGAGCCAAATCTTTTATTTCGCACAAATTAAAAACCCATTTTTTCACATCTTCTCGCAAGCCCAGTGTGCTGTTGGCAGAAACATGCTGATGAAAGGATTTATGGTGTAAATTGGCAAAAACTTGAAACTTATCTGGATTGTTTTTATGCAAATATTCTAATGCATAAACTGTCCTCATTTGTTTAGAAATACTATTACATGCTAAAATAGTACTTAGGGTATCACAAAGCAGTTCTTTGGCACAAAACCGCTTCACGTTTCTAAAATAAACTTTGTGTTGGTTCAGCCTAAATAAACTGAATGCCTCTGTAAATAAATTGTTTCTATTTATACTTACATAATAATCGGTATCAGCCTTGTGCGCAATTTGATGGAGTATGGTATTTTCATTTTTATAGGCATATTTACGCGCAATGTGGCGCTTTAAAACCAAGGCTTTGCGCTTATTTGAATGTCCGCCATAAGCCCGCTTTAAATTAACCTGGTGGGCAATATTAATTACCTTAATGGTGATGGCCATATTTATAAAATTTAATGGCGATGCCATTATTAATACGCCAAGCTCGGGCACACCCAAAGTTGCCGTAATTGGAATAGAAACTATCTGAATAAACTCAGATAAAAACCAAACACTTACAGCCGCAACCCCATGTAAGCGCGCAATTTTTCTGGAGGTATACTTAAATTCAGTAAAAAAATTAGGGTGTATGGTCTGAACCGAATCTAAAAAAGAACGGTCTCTAAAATGTTGGATTGCCCCGCTTAAAACATACAAAGTATCGTTGGTTACGTATAACACATCTTTAGATAAATCTAGGCTTATTTCCTCAGCTGAGGGCGATAATGAAAACTGTTTGGGTTCAATATTGCACTGACTAGCTGGTAAAATTCCAGCCTTAATATGTTCCCTTAATACCTCACTCGAAATGATTAAAGTGCTTTGTATTTTATAATCTAAATAATGCCTATCGCTTAATACAGCCATAGAAACTTGGCCGCAGAGCGTAAGAGAGCTAAAAAATAGCAAGAGTAGGTGAGTGAGTTTTATCATCTAATTTTCAAATCTAAAATAGTAGCTCAATAAAAAAAATGAAAGGACAATATTTTTAGTATTTGGGGCAAGGATAGTGGCAGGTTAACAAAATAAAAGGGAATTACATTTTTTTGCCGAAATTCGTCGGGTTAACCTCTTTTATTCTCATGGTCAAGTGCGTGTTTCGTTTGCTATTTGCGTGTTTTATGCTCACTTTGAGCAATACAGCCTCTGCGCAAATAGATGAAATGAAGGCCGATATTGGCATTACACGTGGCAGAGACAAACACCTTTGGCCCCTCTTTTTTAGGGAATCTACCAGCTCCTACAAAAAAATTGAGGCGGCCGCAAACCTTTATGCTTATTACAAATATTATTCTGATACCGCCACCCATGCCCACCTACTCCCATTTTATACTTATGATAGTTCACTTGCGGGTAAAAGCTATAAAATTGGAACCACATTTTATCCTAGCATTTTTATAAACGAAACCTCCTACCAGCGCAAAATAAAGTCGTACCGGGCATTTGAACTATTGCCCGAAATTAATTTAATAGAGTTTACCCAATCAGAATCGGGCGATTACCTTAAAAATAACCTGCTTTTCTTTTTGTATTATAAGAACGACAGGCAACATAATAGCAGTCATTTTGTACTCTTTCCGCTTATTTGGAACTATAAAAACCCAGGTGGAGAAAATAGGGATACCAGCTATTTAAAAAAGTTTAATCTTATTATTCCATTCTATTTAAAACAAAGCCAACAAAATGATTCCATTAGCATTACCAATAAGGCCATTACGCCTTTTCTTTGGTTCAACCAAGGATATAATGCCACTGTAAAAGAAACAAACAATTGGCTTTTCCCACTCTATAATTGGCAACAAAAAATTGAATTATTTAGTCACAATAATCGGTCTGAACCAAGCCTGAGGCTTGAGAAGAAACGCAATCTTTTCCCAATAATTTGGCAGCAAACTAACAAAGAACTCAGCTATGCAGATGCCCCAAAGGATTTTTCTGTATCTAAACCCTTCTCTGCACTAAGCGATTCATTGCAAAAACACCTCATTTATGAAAGGAACTTTGTTGTATTTCCAGTGTTTGGTTTAACTAAAAATACAAGCTTTAAAACAGCAGAATTTAAAATGAACCTATTTCCAATTTGGTTTTATAAGAACCAAGTTATAACCGATAAACACTATATACAGTATAAATTACGGCATAGCTATACAACTATTGTTAAGCACCAATATCTTATTCCAATATATTTTAGGAACACCAAAAGCACTTTTAATTTCTCAAAATTAGATAGCAGTGTGCATCATCGTAAATCAAGTGTTTTGTTCCCTTTTTATTGGAATGTGAAAAAACTTACTGTAAACAAATTGGGTTCAAACATAAATTATAAACACATGGCTATACTGCCATTTATATTCAGCGGATATAAAAAAGAGAATAACAAACACTATCTATCTATTACACCTTTTTACTGGAAAACCAAGACCCCAAAAAAGCAATTTAATATGCTTGCTCCCATTTTCTTTCATAGTAAAAAAGACAATGATGAAGGTAAAACAAATTCGTTTTTAGTATTACCTATTTGGCATTATAAAAAAACGAACAAAACCATACCATTAGGCAAAGACGAAATTGCTTTTCAAAAAAACCTAAGTTATACCTTAATACCCATTTATCACCAAACAAAAATTGAATTAACAAGAGACAATAAAAACAAACAAATATATAATTTACAAGCATTTACGCCGCTAGTATGGACATTAAAAAGTGAGGACAAAAAGTTTCGAACCTATGTTCCATTCTATTGGCATTACACAGAACAAGAACCAGGTAAACGAATGAATTTTACCCTAGTTTTTCCCTTGGTATATAGTAGAGAATTTCACCAAAAATGGTGGCTGAATAAAGAAGCAAAGGAT
>JAUYMZ010000059.1 GCA_030699355.1 Bacteroidota bacterium
GGCACCAAAGAAATAGGTCGGGGTAAGGTTTGTTTATATAATTAAAATTTATCCCGTAGGGATTACATTTCGGTAGCATACAATGTCCACCATGACATTGTATATCCCGTAGGGATTATATTTTTTTCGCGACAGGGAAATATAATCCCTACGGGATATTTGGAATTGCGTGGTTGGGGTGTTTTGCTGCCGAAATATAATCCCTACGGGATAATTGAATGTGCCCTTGGTGTTTAAAAATGCCAGATGCTAGGAGCCAGCTGCCTTCCTTGTGCGCTTTGTGTTTTCCTTTGTGGCCTTTGTGTTAAAAAAAATGAGTGGGGTGAGGGTAAATAAAAAACACAGCACTTCATAAAAACTATCGTCTATGGACCATGGACTATTGACTTCCCCTCCGCCACTTAATAAGTTAATTTGGAACGCGTACATTAGTTAATTACTTTTGCCCCGCTTAGGAAAAATGACAAAGACGAATAAAACACAAACAGCACAGTGGTATCTCTTATATACCAAACCCCGCGCGGAGAAGAAAGTGGCTTTGGAGCTGGGATTAAAGGGATACGAGTTGTTTTTGCCTTTACAAAGAACCTTAAAACAATGGAGCGATAGAAAGAAATGGGTAGAGGAGCCCTTATTTAAAGGTTATATTTTCATTCATACTTTATTAGAAAAAAACTTTTATGACATTTTAAATACCAACGGCGTAGTAAAGTTTGTAAACTTCGAACGCCACCCAGCCGTGGTAGATGTGCGGGAAATGGAACTGGTAAAAAGACTATTGGGCGAAGTAGATATCAACTTCACCGCCATAGAACTCAATAGCCTCACCGTGGGCGACGAAGTAGAAATCATCGCCGGACCGCTCATAGGCCACCGAGGCAAATTGAGCAATACCCAAGGCGCCACTAAGGTAATCTTAGAACTCATTTCTATCCAACAAGGCCTGGTAGTAACACTTCCTTCGGAGTTTATAAGAGGGGTTTGCTGAGCGATAGCGAAATCCCGCCAATGCGGGACGGGACGGGACAGGATGAACTTGAACCTCCTTATACCCATATTAATCAAGCTTCAGCGAAAATGGTAGACAGAAAACAAAAATAAATCAATATAATTGCAAATTAGAAAACATTAATAATACCCAACAGATTGAAAAACTCGTTTCTCGTTTCTCGGCTTTCGTTTCTTTTAAATATTATGATAAAAAAACAAAACACCCCCCTCATTTTACTCCTGCTTCTAGCGGCATTTCTTAGCAGCTGCGTATCCAACAAAAAATTCATTTACCTGCAAGATAAAGGCCATACAAAAATAGATTCTGCCGGACTAATGCCAGTGAAGCCTTATGCCTATAAATTGCAAGCAGGAGATATTTTGTATATCACACTAACTACAGAAGATGAAAAACTGAATAGAATTTTTGTGCCACCAACAACAACTCCAATGAATATTATGGGGCAAGGTGTGGCTGGAACCATGTTGTATTATATAGGATTTACAATAGATAATAAAGGGGTAATCGAATTGCCGTTTTTAGGTAAATTGCATCTCACGAATAAAACAATGGATGAAGCTAAAGAGGTCATTGAAATTGAATTGAAAAAGTATTTTAAAAACTATTTTTTACAGATTAAGTTAGCAGACTTTAAGTTTTCAATATTAGGCTTTGTCAATAGACCAGGACAATATTTCTTCAACCAAAATAAGGTTAGTATATTAGAAGCAATTTCACAAGCAGGGGAATTAAATAATTTAGCCAAAAGATACGAATTACAATTATACCGCCAATACCCAGATGGGGTTAAAATGCATGTGCTCGATTTAACAGATAGAAATATTATTTCATCTCCCTATTGGTATATTCAGCCCAATGATGTATTGTATGTAGTACCGCTCAATAAAAGAGCCATAGGTGATTTAAGCTCTTTGCAAAGTTCATTTGGGGTAATTGCACCCTTATTGAGCACACTTTTAATGGTGCTTAATACTTACATTTTGGTTAATAATTTAAAATAAGAATCATGGAACAACAAAATCAATATTCAAATACCCCTTCTAATAGCATAGAGGAAAATTCCGATTTTAATATAAAGTATATTTTAGGCAAAGCCTTGGCTTTTTGGCCTTATTTGGTTGTTTCTATTATACTCGCTTTAAGCATTGCTTTTTTGGTTGCCCGCTATTCTACGCCTCGTTATTTGGTTAAGACTACTTTATTAATTAAAGACAATAGCCGAGGTAGAGGAGGTATGAATGGGGCAGACAATTTTTTACAAGGCATGCAATTGCTCAATGTAGATAGAAATATTGAAAATGAACAGGGGATTTTAAAATCTAAAAACTTGGTAAGAGCAGCCTTGAAAGAATTAGATTTTGGTATTTCCTATTACTCAAAAGGTTCTTTAAAGAAGACAGAATTATACCAAGACAAACCTTTTGTGATTGTGTTGGATAGCAATCATTTGCAAATAGCAGGGGCGGAAGTTCAATTAAAATTTATCAATGCTAAAGAGTTAGTGGTTTTTACAGAGAATCCTGCCTCTTTAATTGTGCCAAAAACGGGTCAAAAGGTGGGAGGGGTTGAACCTATTAAAGAGCAAAAATTTAGTTTGTCTGAACCTATTGTGTCCGAACATTTTGCCTTTAGCATCAAAATGATTGAGCCAGATTTTAAATCTGTTTCAGAAGGAATCTATAGTTTTAAGTTAAACGATTTTGAATCCTTGGTTAAACAATATACAGGTTCCTATTCATTAGCACCTATTAACAAACAAGCAAGTATCATTGAAATTACCAAGGAGGGTACCATTGCAGAAAAAGACAAAGCCTTTTTAAACCAATTATGTAAATCCTATATAAATTTGGGATTAAATGAGAAGAATCGAGTTACGCTTAAAACTTTGCAATTTATCGATGAACAATTGTTTAGTATTGGTGATTCATTAGGCAAGGTAGAAGGAGAATTGCAAGATTTTAGGCAGCAAAATAAAATAGTCGATTTAGGGGCGAGTGGAAAAGTAATTATCGAAGGGTTGGGTAGTTTGGAGCAAAAATTAGCCCAACAAAATTTGCAATTTAAGTACTATACCTATTTAGAAAATTATGTAAAAGGTTCCGATCCGCTCAATGAATTAATTGCTCCCTCTGTGATGGGTATTGCCGATCCTGTGTTAAATGCCGTGGTGGCTAAATTGATGGAGGTATATACCCAAAAGCAGGCTTTGAGTTTAAGTTATCAAGAGGAAAGTCCCAATATTAAACAGGTAAACCAGAATTTACAACAACTAAAATTAAGTTTGTTGGAAAATTTAAATAGCATCAAAGAAGCGTCTAACATCGTCTCCAAAGATTTAACCCGTCAAATCAATGCCTTTGATGGACAAATTTCTCAACTCCCTAAAAAGGAACAAGAGATGCTTACCATGAAACGTCGTTATGTATTGAGTGATAAATTATATACTTATTTATTAGAAAAACGTGCCGAAGCGGGCATTGCAGGTGCGGGTATCGATGCCGACCATAAAGTGATTGATGCAGCAGAAATGGTTTCACAAACCTATCCCAAAACCAGTATGTTATATGCCATTGCTTTTTCTTTGGGTTTAATTGTACCTCTTGTTATTATATACGGTTTAGATGCCCTCAACCATAATATTCAAAACCATGCGCAATTGCAGCAATTAACGCAAATTCCGTTGGTGGGTAGCATCGTACACAATGCCAAAAACACGGCCTTGGTTATTGCCAATCACCCCAAATCACAGGTATCCGAATCTTTTAGAAATTTGCGTTCAAACCTTAATTACCTCAAGGGTAATGGTAAAAAGCAAATTATCATGGTTACCTCAACCGTATCGGGGGAGGGTAAAACTTTTATTGGTATGAACCTAAGCTCGGTTTTGGCCATCGGCGGACTCAAAACCATTTTAATTGGGGTAGATTTGCGAAAACCTAAGATTTTCCAAGATTTTAAATTGGATAATAGCCTCGGTTTAACCAATTATTTAATTGGAAAAGCATCCCAAGAACAAATCATTCAAAAAACAGGTTTGGATAATTTAGAGGTCATCACCTCCGGTCCAACTCCTCCCAATCCTTCGGAGTTAATTATGTCGCAAGCCTTCTACGATTTATTAGCTGATTTGGCTACTAAATACGATCATATCATTCTCGATACACCACCCATCGGATTGGTTGCTGATGGTTTAGATATCATGAAACATGCCGACATCGTGCTATATGTAAGTCGTCAAAACGTAAGTAAGAAAAACTACCTCAACCTCATCAATGAAATTTACCATACCGAAAAAGATAAAAACGTAGGCCTCATTTTCAATGATGTAAATTTTGCTACCGTTTACGGTTACGGCTATGGTGCCTATGGCTACGGCTATGGATATGGCTATGGCAGTGGTTATGGCAGTGGATATGGTTATGGCTACGGATATGGATACGGATATGGTTACGGAGATACCGAAATAGACGAAAAACCACGCTGGAAGAAGATTTTGGGATTGTAGGATAGCAGAGTCCAGAATCCAGAGTCCAGAATCCAGAATCGAGAGGCGAGAATCGAGAAGATGTTTAACATCAGATTAAATATCCCGTAGGGATTGCATTTCGGTAGCAAGATTAGGTACCCCACACATATTCATATCCCGGAGGGATTATATTAAATGCATCATGCGTTTATATAATCCCTCCGGGATTTTTCATTTAATCTCAAATCAATATTTCTCTCGTCTCTCATGTCTCGACTCTGGATTCTGGACTCTGGATTCTGCTATCCTACGCTAAAGCTTCGGTTAGCAAAGGATTCTGGACTCTTACCCAACACCAATTACTCATCAAAACCAACCACTTATTCATTTACAAAAAAATCATTTGCATAAATAGAATATCTTATATAACATTGTATACTTTTATTACTCAAACTCACTTTGTCACAAATATACTGTGACTCACCAAGCGAAGCTGTATTTGAGTGTTAAGTTTTAAGTGTTAAGTTTTAAGTTGGTAGGAGCTTTAAGTTGGTAAGAGCTTTAAGCTTTAAGTGTTAAGTTTTAAGTTGATTTAGTTTTTCAAAATAAGTTTTACTTAATATATAAAAGTTTTGAGGATTTAGTGGTTTGGAAGAGGAGCATGAGTTTATCTAAAGAACTTATTAAACTTGTTCAAAAAGAATTTTCAAAATACCATCCATTAGCTGACCAAATTACACGTTCTTCAATTTCTATTCCATCTAATATAGCTGAAGGGTGTGAAAGAGGTTCCAATCCTGATTTTATCAGATTTCTATATATGTCTCGAGGCTCATGTGCCGAACTTAGAACACAATTAGAACTATTAAAAAGTTATACAAAAGAAGATTCCTATACTCATATTGATAAACTTATTCTTGAATCACAAGAAATATCAAAAATGATATACGGACTCATAAAAAGCCTAAAAACATAATAGCTTAACACTTAATCCCGCATGGGCGGTACTTCGCTAGCGCTCAGCACTTAAAACTTAACACTTAACACTTAACACTTAAAACTTAAAACTGCTTGTTAGACGCATTAATTACTTCTAAGACACGCATAAAACTTTTATTAAAATTCTTTCTGAATTCAGATAGACAAGATTATCTGCGCAATTTGGAGAGTGACCTGGGAGATAATACTAATGCCATTAGAGTTGAACTCAACAAGTTAGAAGCTGCTGGTTTATTAGTAAGCTTCGTAAAAGGAAACAAAAAATATTTCCAAAGCAACTCCAAGCATCCATTGTTCCCAGACATCCAATCCATCTTGATGAAAATTACAGGTTTGGATGAATTGATGAAACGAGTATTGTCTAATGTAGGTGACTTAGAAAAAGTATACCTTACAGGTGCTTTAGCAGAGGGAAATGAATCTGAGATTATCGACCTCATCTTGGTTGGTAAAGTAAATAGAGAATACTTCTCAGAGCTTATAGGAAAAGC